>JAHFOU010000195.1 GCA_023261525.1 Planctomycetota bacterium
ACCTCCTGCATGAAGCGCCGGCGGGCCTGCATGCGGGCCCAGCAGGCGGGGTAACGCCCCGCCAGTTCCGCACGCAGGGCCGGATCCGCCAGGGCCACGCCGTCCTCCGCGTTGGCCGCACAGTGGGGCCAGGGCCCCTTGGACACGGGGATGATGTCCATCTGCAGGGTCATGCCGGAACGCAAGACCACCCGGCTTCCCGCCCGGAAGGGGGAGTGCACCCACTCGTCCAGATGGAGGTAATGACCGGGGTTCACGAAGAAGTCGAAGCAGGCCGGGTCGCGGGCCTGATCCACGGCCTGGAAAACCTCCCCCGCCGCGGCGCCGACCCTGACCGAGGCATACCAGCGGGCCGTGACGTCGAAGTAGGCCGCCGCGAAGCGCGGATAGAACTCCCTGAGGGCCCCGGGAAGGTCCTCCGGACCCCGGGCGACCGCCCCTGCCCGGCAGGTCAGGGCGCCCTGGATCCCGAAGGCGGAGGTGAAGGCATCGCCCAGCTTCGCGGCCCGCCCCGAGGGGCTGGAGAGCCCGCGCCGGGCCTTGTCGCCGAAACTGACCATGGCGTGGCAGGAAAGCGGAAGGCCGCCCGCGTCGAAACAGCGCTCCAGGTCCCGCTCCACAGCGCCCTCCTTCAAGGCCAGGATCAGGGCCCTCAGGCTCTCGGAGGTCCGGATGGCCGCGAACTCGAAGGCCGCGATCTGGTCCGCCGAGCTGGTCAGGCGGAGCCCCCGCTCCGGGTGCATGAGCAAGGCGGTGGCGTTGCGCACGAGGCCGCTCTCCCCGGCCGCCGACCGCAGGGCGTCGACGAGATAGCCGGGGATCTCGATGGCACGGGCGGGATCGCCCACGACTTCAGACTCGAAGTACTTCCAGCCCACCGTGCCGATCCGGCTTCCCCGCGTGATCCCGAAGTCCGCCAGGACCCGGCGCAGGGGCGGGGTCTCGGCGCGGGACTGGCCCATCAGGCTGAATTCCTGGAAACGCAGGACCTCCAGCCCCAGGCCGGCGTCGGGGAGGTAGCCCATGCATTCGTTGCCGACCAGGAGCAGACGCTTGCCCTTAGCATCCAGGAGAAGCAGGGCCTCCTCGAAGCGGGGATCGAAGCCGGTGAGGAAGGCCAGATTGGCCGAGTGCTCCCGGTCCGCGTACACGGCCAGGACGTCCAGGCCCTCGGCAGGCAGGGCCGCCACGAGGGCCTCCAGCCGGGCGCGGTACTCGGCCAGGGGGATCTCCGGAAGCTTCGGCTCGATGCCGAAGGACGGAAGCGCGACGGAATCCAAGCGTGCCATGCCCCGGGGATTCTAGCAGACCCGGAGCGGGAGGGCTTGCATGCCTCCCGCCCGCAACGGTAGAACCCGAGCCATGAAATCCTACCGGCCCCTCCTGCTTCTGCTCGCCCTGGTCTCCTGCCGACAGGAGGAGCCCGAAACCCCCGTCCTGCCGGGCAAGCCCTGGCTGGGCGTCTCCGGCCTCGCCCCCAAGAAGGCCGGCGAGGTCCCCGAGGCGGGCGGGCATCGCTTCGCCCAGGGCCTCCAGATCAGCGCCGTCATCGCCGGGAGCCCCGCCGACAAGGCCGGCATGAAGGCCGGGGACACCGTGGTGGAGGCCGAGGGCACGGACTTCTCGGCCAATCCGGACGACCTCGCCCGCCGCTTCCGCGAGGCCATCGGCCGCATCCCGAACGGCGGGAGGATGCACCTCAAGGTCGTGAGGGACTGGGTCGAGCGGGACGCCCGCCTGGACGGGAAGAAGCTCGAGGATCCCGCCGCCGTCCCCGAGGCCCTCCTGGCCAAGGCCCCTCCGGGCCCGCGCTATGCCCTCTCGGCCCGTCGGCGCATCGACCTGCTGGACCTGAACCCCCGCCTCGAGCCCTTGCCTGGCACCCGGACCCTCCCTTCCGACGAGGCGATCTTCCCCGGAGGTTTCCCCGAGTCCCCGGAGGAGAAGCTGGCCCGGGCCCTGGTCACCCAGGAGGGCTGGGACACCGACGTCCAGGACCTGCTCCGTCGCCTGAGCGCCGCCGAGGAGAACCCGGACAGCTGCCGCCTCACCCGCCTGGCCTACGCCCACCGCAACCCCTACCGCATGCCCCAGGTCGCCCAGCGCCTGATCCGCGAGACCGTCCTGGAGCATCCCGCCCTCCCCGAGCGCATCCGCAGGGCCGCCGCCTGGCTGGACCACCCCTTCGAGCCCCTGGCTCCCCATCGTTTCGCGCCGGCCGGCCAGTCCCTGGACGCCCGCCTCGACGAGATCACGGCAGTCCTGGCCGAGGCCAAGACCCACTACGACTTGGCCCTGGCCAAGCTCAGCCCCGACGACGTGGCCTACCTGAACGAGCTCCTGGACCACCTCCTGAAGAGCCTCACCGAGGATGACAGCCTCCCGCCCCGCCTCCTGGGCCTGACCGAGCGGGTGGAGTTCAGCGAGCTCTACCGGTCGGCGGCGGTCCTGGCCGGCTTGGTGGAGGCCGTAGGCCAGGACGGCCCCTTCCTCCAGGACCTGAAGGCCGGCTTCCGGGCCGCCGCCAAGCCCAAGATCGTCCGCGAGACGCCCCTGGGCCCCATCGTCCTCGCCGGGGAAGGCCACGACTGGCACCAGGAGGAGGCCGCCGTCCTCATCGACCTGGGCGGGGACGACTTCTACACCAGCCATGCGGGCGCCTCGGGAACCGGACGGCCCTTTTCCATCCTGGTCGACTGCGCCGGCAACGACGCCTACGAGAGCAGCCGGGACTGGTCCCAGGGTTGCGGGCGCCTGGGCGTGGGCATCCTGGCCGACCTGGGCGGGAACGACGAGTACCTGGCCCAGGACTGGGGCCAGGGCGTCTCGACCCTGGGCGTCGGCGTCCTCCTGGACAGCAACGGCGACGACGCCTACCGCGGCGGGGACTGCCTCCAGGGATGCGCGCTCTGGGGCCTCTCCCTCCTGCTGGACGGCGGCGGCAACGACGCCTACAGCGCCACCTGCTACGCCCAGGCCTGCGGCATGCCCGGGGGCCTGGGCCTCCTGGCGGACGAGGACGGCGACGACCGCTACTACGCCAAGGGGCGCCACGCCACGGGGTACGGCGAGCCCGGCCTCTTCGACGGGATGAGCCAGGGCGCCGGCTTCGGCTTCCGGGGCTCCCGCACCTCCGGCGGGATCGGGCTCCTGGCTGACCTGAAGGGCAACGACCAGTACCAGGCAGGCCACTTCTCCCAGGGCGGGGGCTACTACTTCGGCTGGGGCCTGCTGTACGAAGGCTCGGGCAACGACACCTACATGGGCTCCCGGTACGCCCAGGGCTTCGCGGCCCATCAGGCCGTGGGCTACTTCGAGGACGCCGCCGGGGACGACCGCTACGGCACCCGCCAGGGCGTGGCCCAGGGCTGCTCCTCCTGGGACGAGACGACCCTGGCCTTCCTCGAGCGGGGCGGAAACGACGTCTACGACGGGGGCTTCTCGGGGCAGGGTGCCGCAGCCCAGAACGGCTTCTGTCTCTTCGTGGACTACGGCGGGGACGACGTCTACCGCGGGGGCCAGGCGCCCGCCCGGGGCGGCCCCAACGAATACCACGAGGGCACCAGCCTTTCCGTGTTTGTCGATGCCGGCGGGGGCAAGGACCGCTACGAACACACGCAGAAGGACGTGGACCTCAGGAATGACGCCCTCCACGCCGACGGGGCCCACGGCGTCATCGTCGACCTGCCGGGGAAGCTGGAGGAGGCCGACCTGAAGGCGCTGGCCCGCTAGCGGCTAGCGGGGATTCAGCTCCCTCAGCAGGAGCGTCACGACCTCGTCGCAGGCGAGGTCGCGCTTCTCCCCGGCCTCGTTGGTCATGACCAGGATGGCCAGCTTGCGCTGGGGCGCGATCCAGCAGAGGGCGTAGTTCATCGTGTTGGAGCCGGCGTGGTTCAGGGCAGGGCCCCCGGCCCAGTCCCGCACGGCCACCATCCACCCGCCCCGGGCGTAGCCGGTCCCCTTGGCGGGCGTGTGAAGCGCGCGGAGGGTCTCCGGGGAGAGCAGCGTCTTTCCGCCGGCGGCCCCGGTGAGCTGGAGGGCGATGAACTTCGCCCAGTCGCCGACGGCGCAGTGCACCGTGGCGGCGGGGCCCAGCACCGGCGGGTTATCGCCGAAGGGACCCGGCAGGATCACCTCGTGCCTCTTCCCGTCGAACTTGTGCTGGCGGGGCTGGTCCAGGGTGTCCTTGGCCCCCATGGCCCCGAAGCCGGCGGTCTCCATGCCCAGGGGGGTGAAGAGCTCCTCCTGGACCATGGACTCCCAGGAGCGGTCCGTCACGGCCTCGGCCATGGCGGCGGCGATGCAATACCCCGCGTTGGAATAGCTCATCTTGGAGCCTGGCGGGAACTCCGGGGGCTCGGCGAGGAGCCACTGGGCATAGGTCACGCGCTGGGCCCTCGGCTCCCCCTTGAGCTGATACAGGTCCTTCCATTCCTTCCCCTTGGGGAAGTCGTGGGGGAGGCCGGCGCGGTGGGTCAGGAGCTGGTCCAAGGTGACCTTGCGGTAGCCGGGATCCATCTTCTCCTTCCAGGCCGGGAAGACCTCCTCCAGCGTCAGGTCCCAGCGGAGCTTCCTGCGCTCGACGAGGAGGCCGGCCAGGGTGCCGGTCAGGGCCTTGGTGCAGGAGCCCAGGTGGAACTGGTCCTGGAGGGTGACGGGATCGGGCTTTCCGTACTCCCGGACCCCGACGGCGGCACTGCGCAGGGGCTTGTCACCGGAGATCACGGCGGCGGCCAGGGCGGGGAGGTCGTACTTCTGGCGGACCTGCTCCAGGAGCTTCTCGAGGGCGGCGCGGTCGGGGTCCTTGGGCTCGGCAGCGACGGGGAACAGGCAGGCGATGGACAGCAGGACGATCCGTGAGGTCCAGGATCCCATGGGGGCAGTGTAGCACCGGGTCCCCTATA
>JAHFOU010000196.1 GCA_023261525.1 Planctomycetota bacterium
CTCGCGCATCGCGGGAGGGTGAAGGAGGCAGACTCATGCAGGGATTTATTCTTGAGACGCTTCTGTCCAAGGGCTGGCGGAAGGGCGGCGAGGTCTTCTGGACCGAGGAGGACGCGACCCAGGCCGGACACGACCTGATCCGACGGAGACTGGCGCGGAGGGTCCGCGTCCTGCCTGCCGAGGTCGGGCTGGACCCAGTTGTAGAATTGCCCGCTACTAAACCCGAACATAGCCGCACGTCGGCGGGCCGGCGGGAATGAGCATCCAGGATCTGCCTTCGGGAATGGGGGCTCCCCACAGTCTGGAGGCCGAACAGGCCCTATTGGGGGCCATGCTGCTGGACGCTGCGGCCGTCCCGGTGGCCGCCCAGATCCTGAACGCCTCCGCCTTCTACCGCACCTCTCACCGGCTTCTGTTCACCCTCCTCTCCGAGATGCACGCCGTCCACGGATCGGTGGATCCCGTTCTTATCCGCGACGAACTGGCCCGCCACGGCCTGAGCGAGGAGGTCGGCGGGGAGGCGGTCATGGCCGACCTCATGGGCGCCGTCGGGAGCCCGTCCCAGGCCGAGCACTACGCCCGCATCGTTAAGGAGAAGGCCGTCCTGCGCGGACTGATCGAGGGGATGCGACAGGGGCTAGCCGACGCTCAAGGAGGTGGGAAATCTGAGGAGATCATCCGGCGCCTCCAGGATCGGGTATCCGGGTTGGAGGGCCTGACCAATCAATCCGTTGGAGGGTTTCCGGCGATCTTCGCTCAGCCACTCAGCGCGATCCTCAATGCTCAGGATGTGCCCATTGACTACCTAGCCCAGTCCTTTCTGGAGCGAGGCGCCATCGGGTTTATCGGAGGAGAGCCCAAGCTGGGGAAGTCCTGGTTGGCGCTCTATATTGCGCTCTGTATCGCTACCGGCACTCCCATTTTCGGGATCTATGCCGTTCCGCAACGGGAGCGAGTGCTCTACATCCAGGAGGAGGACGCCATCGGCCTTCTGAAGCGTCGCATCAGGCTCCTCTGCGCGTGGCTTGCCATCCCCGAGCCTGAGGACGCCTTCTTCCGGGTGGCCGTCCGAACCGGGTTCAAGATCGACGATCCCCGCTGGTTCAAGGTCCTGCACAAGGAACTGATGGGGTTCCACCCGGCCCTGGTTGTGGTGGACGTTTTCAACAAGGTCCACACAGCGGAGGAGAGAGACCAGCAGGAAATGACTCGGATTATGGGGCTGTTCGAGAGCCTGCGGCGAGAGTTCGCCTGCGCCATCCAACTGGTCCACCATTTTAAGAAAGAGGGCTCGGAGGGCTCCAAACGCGGCAATCAGCGGCTCCGTGGCTCCTCGGTACTGGGGAGCTGCTCGGAGTGCTCCTTCTACCTGTCCCAGATGCAGGACGGGTCGCTCCGGGTGGAGCACGAGAGCAAGAACCCAACCTTGGAGCCCTTCGCCTTCCGCCTGGAAGATGTGAAGGACCCTGCCGGAGGCCTGATCGGAGTCCGCCTGGCCTACCAGGGGGCGGCTGCCGTTATCCAGCAATCCGACAAGCTCAACGAAATGCTGGGGACTGTCCAAAAAGCCTATACCGAGGGTGGGGAAGGTCTCTGCACGGCCAAGGCCCTGGCGGAACGGGCCAACGTCTCTGAGAACACCGTCCGGGCGCAGCTCAGGCTCCTAGAGGACGCCGGGAAGGTCCGACAGGTCAAGATCCGGCCCGGAGGGCAAGGGCGGTCGGTCACGGCCTACCCCCCGGCCGAGGCGGCAGATCCTGCCGGGGAAGATGGCTCAGCAACGCACCCCCCTAGGGGGGATGAGTTGATGAAGCAAGCGGGAGACCCCCAGGAGGTGGGTAGCTCAGCGCAAAAGCCCCCATTTGAGTTGATCCAGGAGGCTGGGGAGGGGGTGGCCCGTGGATAGGCAGCTTCCCGGCGGGTCTGCCATGCCCCACTCCACGGTTCAGCCCCCTGCCCTTTGGAGGGTGGCGGATCTGGCCCTCTACCTGGGCCGCTCGCCGCGCTGGATCTGGACCGCCCTGCGCCGTCCTGAGACGGAGCCCGGTTCCCTCCCCTGTCGGCGCTTGCCTGGTGGGACCCCCCGATTCGATCCCCGGGAGGTGGAGGCCTGGGTCCAGGCGGGATGCCCTCCGGCCGCAACGTTCCGAGGCTGGCTCAAGAGAGCCTCTTGACATGAAGATGACATATGATAACAATTATGGCATGAGGAAGAAGCTTCCCCCGAAGGAACGCCTCTCCCAACTCGTTGGGATGAGAATGCGGCCTGAGGAATACCAGGCGCTCAAGCGCGAGGCGGAGGCGCACGGGTTGGCCTTGCAGAACTACGTCCGGATGCTCGTGAAGACGCACCCAAGCAGGAAGGCAGGGAAGTAGCATGGGCAGGGTCTACAAGCCGGAATACACAGTCACCCTCAAAGACGGCACGACGGAGCGCCGCAAGACGGCCTGGTATCACGTCGAGTACACCGACGCCCGGGGAAAGACCCGGCACAGGAAGGCCTCCCCCACCCATGACCTGGCCAAGGAGATCCTGCGCAAGCTGGAGGAAGAGGCCGGGCAGGAACGCCACGGCCTCCCCACCGGGAACTCCTGGGATCTCGCCCTGGAGGATCTCAAGACCCGGTACCTGAGCTTCCAGGCCTCCCGCGTGGTGCCCGAGTACCTGCACCGCGTGGACTGCCGCCTAAAAGACCTCTTCGCCCATGCCCAGGCCGTCCGGGTGCGGGACCTGACGCCGGAGAAGGTCGAAGCGTTCCTGGCCTTCTTGGGGGCCAAAACTCCTTCCCCCGCTCCCCATACCCTGAATCTCTACCTCCAGGCACCCAAGGGGCTGCTCTCCTGGGCCGTCGAAATGCGCCTGATCCCCCACAATCCCCTGGCCTGCCTCAAGCCCCGCCCCCAGGAGGGTAAGCGCCGGAACCGTCGCATCCTGGGTGAGGAGCAACTACCCCTTCTGCTGGACGCGGCCCGGTGGGGTCCTCTCGTCCGGGAGGCCCTGTCTCGGTGCCGGATCATCCTCTCCGAGGACTTCCAGGAGAAGGTGGCCGTGCTTCAGGAGACACGGAAGCGCTTGGAACGTGGGGAAATCATCCTGTCCGAGGAACTGATCGCCCAGGCAACCGACCGGGGCCAGCGCAACGCCCTGATCTACCGGATGCTGGCCTTCACGGGGCTTCGGGTCGGGGAACTGTCTGCCATGACCTGGGGAGACGTGGACCTGGAGGAGGGCACAGTTACGGCCAGGGCTGAGACGACCAAGAGCGGCCATCAGGCCATCCAGGACCTTCCCCCCGGCCTCGTGGCGGCGTTGAAGACCTGGAGGGCAAAGCGGGACTTCTCGGGTGCCGATCCGGTGCTGACCGTCCCCGGCGGCCTACTCAAGACCTTCAACGGGGACCTGGAGCTGGCCGGGATCGAGAAGAAGGACGCTTCGGGACGAACCTTGGACCTACACGCCCTGCGCCACCTCTACGGGACCATGCTGGTCAGGTCCGGGGTGGATCTCAGGACGGTGCAGGCCATGATGCGCCACGCCTCCCTGTCCATGACAGGGGTCTACCTCCACCACGACCGGGAGCGCCTGCGCCGGGCGGCGAGGGCCTTGCCGGAGATCGGCCTGGAGCCGGACGCCACCAAGAGACAGCCTGCCCAGGTCCAGGCGGTAGCCCTGCGGGAGGGAACGACAGGCCAGGAAGTGGCCTCGGACGGACCTCTCCCAACAAGGTTCCAACAAGACGGGAAGGGCTATTTTGCTAAGGGCTATGCCGACAAGGGATTAGCGTTGGTCGGTGCAGACAATGCGAGTGTCGCGCTCTACCAAGTGAGCTACGCCCCCACCGTGGAGGTCGGGATCATACTACTCCCCCCGGCCCCACGCCAGCAGGCGGGCCCCCCCGAGCCCCTCGCAGAGGAGCGTGACGTCGTCCAGCGTCAGCGGGTCCAGGATCGGCGTATTGGCCGGATCCGCCAGGTTGGGCTGGAAGAGCGCGTGCAGGCGGAACGGGGCGTCCAGGACCGTCTCCAGGGGGCTCCAGGCGTCGTTCCCCAGGCGCCGGTCGAGCGCCCGCCTCGAGGCGTCCCGGGCGTAGCCCGTCCCGGGAAGGTCCGCGAGCTCCCAGCGCACGGCGCCGTCGGGGCCGGGGTCCAAGGGAGCCCTCAGTCCCTTGGGCACCGCCTGGCTCCAGGCCAGGCCCAGGATGCGGACCGGCTTCCCGAAGCGCAGGGGCGCGCTGAACCACTCGCCCGCCCGGTCCGGAGGGGCCGGGTTGCCCAGGCCGGCGTAGGCGGACCCCTTGGCATAGCGCCCCTCCGCGAAGCGCCGGGAGGCGAGGGGCGCCGCGCAGGCCTTGCTGGGCCCGAAGTCCCAGATCGCGAACTCGTCGAAGGTGGCGTCCGCCCCCGAACCCGCGTCGTAGTTCTGCATGTTCTCGTACTCCGGGTGGCCGCACCCCAGGGTGACGCGATGGGGACCCAGCAGGTCGTCCGCCGTGATGTCGCTGGCGGAGGCCACGGCGTTGCCCGAGTACTGGCCGTAGACGTCGCTCAGGCCCTGGTCCCCGGCCGTGAGGCCGGCGTCCAGGAGCAGGGTCCCCGTGTCGCTTTTCAGGGCGGCCGCGAAGTTCCAGAACATCGTCACGAGGTACCAGCGGTGGGGCGTGTTCCGGCGCATCCCCGTCTCGAAGCGGTGCTCCGCGCTGCGGTTCCCCGCGCTGTCGCTGGACTGGTGCCCGACCTCGAACTGGCAGAGGAAGGGCGTGTTCGCCGGCCCGCGGTTGTCGTCCCCCAGGTAGAAGAACTGGTTCGGGCTGGACCCCCCCGCGTCCGGGGAGGTGATGTTCGTCCATTTCAGGCAGGGGTGCCCTCTTGAAAAGCCCC
>JAHFOU010000006.1 GCA_023261525.1 Planctomycetota bacterium
AGTTCCCCTGGCTGGTGGGGCGCGAGGCGTTGGAGGAGGACGTGGCCCCGGTGGGCCCCCCGCCCTGTCCGTTCTTGCCGTCGTTCTTGGGCTGGCCGGGTTGCGGGGAGCCGGGCTTCTCGCCCGGCTTCGGACATCCGCCGCTTCAGGTGCCGGCTTCCTGGGCCTGCTTGATCAGTTCGTCGAGCTGGGTCAGGAGCTTCTGCTGGAGGTCCTGGGTGCCGCGGCCGGTGTCCTCGGAATCCAGGCGTTCCTTCGCCTGGCGCATGTCCTTGGCCATCTCGGGCAACGGGTTGCGGGGGTCCGACTGGCGGACCTCCTCCGTCTCCGGCGGAAGCTCCTTGCCGTCGCCCATCAGCCCCTTGGAGAGCTCCTGGGCCATGCGGGTGATGGTCTTGAAGCCTGTGATGCGGCGCACCTCGGCCCCTTGGGCATCCAGGACCAGCAGGGTGGGGACTTCCTTGACAGCGAAGCGCTTCATCAGCTCGGGGTGCTTCTCGGCGTCCACGCGGACCCTCACGAAGCGGCCCAGGAGATCCTGGATGGACTCGTCGGGGAAGGTCTTCTCATGGAGGGCCTGGCCGAAGGGGTTCCAGGCGGCGGTGAACTCCACGAGGACGGGCTTGCCGTCCTGGGCGGCCTTCCGGACGGCCTGGTCGATGTCCTCTCCCCAGGGGAGGGCCTCGCCGGCCAGGGCGGCCAGGGCGGCCAGGGAGATCAGCAGGGCGGAGGCCGTGACGCGCATCACGGGTCCAGTATAGCACGCGCCCATGTGGCTAGTGCCCGCTTTCGCTCAACTGCTTGAAGTACTTCTCGATGTCCTCGACGTACTCCGGGGGATAGGTCTCGCGGAGCTCCTGGAGGATCTTCTCGCGCTCCTGGGGCGGCAGGTGGCCCCAGTCCTTGGCCTTCTGGTCCACCGGGTTGAAGTTCCCCTGGCTGGTGGGGCGCGAGGCGTTGGAGGAGGACGTGGCCCCCTTCTCCCCTCCGCCCTGCCCGTTCCCGTTGCTGTTCTGGGGCTGGCCCCCGCCGGGCTTGGGCTTGGGTTCCCCGCTCCCGGAACCGGAGCTGGAGGAGGAGGCCTGCTGGGCCTGCTCGATCAGCTCGTCGAGCTGGGTCAGGAGCTTCTGCTGGAGGTCCTGGGTGCCGCGGCCGGTGTCCTCGGCATCCAGGCGCTCCTTCGCCTGGCGCATGTCCTTGGCCATCTCGGGCAACGGGTTCTGGGGGTCCGACTGGCCGGGCTCGGCCTCGGGCGGCAGGACGGTGCCGTCGCCCATCAGGCCCTTGGAGAGCTCCTGGGTCATGCGGGTGATGCCCTTGAAGCCGTCGATGCGGCGGACCTCGGCGCCCTTCGCATCCAGGACGATCAGGGTGGGCACCTTCTCGACCTTGAAGCGCTTCATCAGCTCGGGGTGCTTCTCGGCGTCCACGCGGACCCTCACGAAGCGGCCCAGGAGGTCCTGGACGCCCTCGTCGGGATAGGTCTTCTCGGCCAGGGCCTGGCACCAGGGGTTCCAGGCGGCGCTGAACTCCACGAGGACGGGCTTGCCGTCCTGGGCGGCCTTCCGGACGGCCTGGTCGATGTCGTCGCCCCAGGTCAGGGCCTCCGCCGCAGAGGCGGCCAGGGAGATCGTGAGGGCGAGGACGGCAAGGGGCTTCATGGGAAACTCCGATCTATTTCCGTCCTTGGGACAGCTTGACGGACCACTCCTCGGTGATGCCGGCGATCCGGCCCTGCTCCTGGGCGATCCGGTCCACCTTCTCCCGTTCCTCGGGCGAGAGGTTCTCGTAGCCCTCCGGCTTGGCGAAGCGGGCCTTGTCGGTGTCCTTGGTCTTCTCCCAGACTGCGGCCTGGAGGGCCTTGAGGAACTTGAGCTGGGCCGCCGGCGGGACCAGGGGCTTCTTGCCACCCCCCCCTCCGCCCCCGCCGCCCTGCGGGGGGCCGGGCTTCTGGGCCTCCTCCTTGAGGGCGTCGATCAGCTTGATCAGGCTGTCCTCCACGGAGGCCTCCAGCTGCTGGGTGAACGCGTCGGTCTTGGACTGCTCCAGGCGGGCGGAGATGTCCCCCATGTCCTTCTGGCACTGCTTGAGGGCCCAGGAGAAGACGTCGGCGTCCTCCTGGTCCAGCTTCTGGATGGCGCCGCTCAGGCTCCCGGCCAGGGACTTCTGGTCGGTCCTGGCCTTGGCCAGCTTGAGCTGTTCGGGACGGCCCAGGGGCCGGGCGGCCTTCTCCAGCTCGGCCGTGGCCGTGTGGACTTGGCGCTGGCCCTCCAGGACCTTCTTGAGCTCCTCGGCGAGCTGGAAGAGGTCCTGCTTCTTCTTCTCGTCGTTGGCCTGGTCGATCTGCTCCTGGATGTCGTCCACGGCGGCCTGGAGTTCGTCGATGGCCTCCTGCTCCTGTTGTTCGGCCGGCTCGGGCTGGTTCTGGGACATGGAGCTCGAGGCCTTGCCCATGCTCTTGGAGGCGGACTTGGCGCTCTGGGAGGCCTTGGGCTGGGGCTTGTCCCCCTTCTCCAGGCTCTCGGCCGTCTTCTCGGTGTCCTGCTCCAGCTTGTCCTGCTTGTCCTTGAGCTTCTGGATCTCGGCCTTGGCCAGCTGCTCGTCGAGGCGCCGCTTCTTGCGCTCCAGGGCCTCCTTGGCCTCCTCGAGCTTCTGGACCGCCTCCTGCTGGCTGGCCTGGGCCTGGGCGGGATCGGGCTTGTCCCCGGATTCGGGCGGTTTCTCTCCCCCCTCCGGTGGCTTCCCAGGCATGCTCTTGGAGGCCTGCTTCATCTCCCCGGAGGCCTGATCGGTCTTGCGGCCGGCCTCCTTCACATCCTGGGCCATCTCCATCTTCTTGGCCTCGTCGCTGTTGCCCAGCTTGTTCTTGAGCTGTTCGGCGAGCTCCTTGGCCTTCTGGGCCAGGGCCTCCTGGGCCTTCCGGTCCTGGTCCTTGTCCTTGCCGTCGGGATCCTTGGCGGTCTTCTCGGCCAGGGCCTTCTGCTCGGCGATCATGGCCCCAAGCTGGGCGATGGCCTGCTCCATCTCCTTCGAGAGGGCCTGGGCCTCGGCCTCCGGCGTGGTCTGGTGCTGGAGCTCCTTCTCGCGGTTCTTCAGGTCCTCCAGGGCCTTCTTCTGCTCCTCCAGCTTCTGGATCTGCTTGTCCAGGTCCTCCTTGCGGGCGGGCTTGGTCAGGAGGTTGCGCATGGTCTCCAGGCTGGCGATGACCCGCTCCTGGTGGTCCTTGGCGTCGAAGGTTCGCGAGGACAGCAGGGACTGGAGGACCGCGTCGATCTCGGCCTCGGTGCGGGCCTCCAAGGCCTTCTTGTAGGCCGCCAGGATGAGCTGGGAGTTCTCGGGATCGCTGGTCTTGAGGGCCTCCGCCACCTTGGGCATGAGCTGGAGGAGCTCGGCGTAGTCCTTCTTCAGGTCCTGGACCTCGGAGATGCCCGGCTTCACGGGCGCGGCGGAGAGGGGAAGCAGGGCCGTCAGCAGGAGCGCCACCGTCATGCGTCGCATCATGTTCCGCCCTCCCGGGTCATCCGGTCCTTGATGTGCTTGCTCTGTTCGATCATACGCTCCAGGCGCTGGAGGAAGGCGCTCAAATCGGCCGTGCCCTCCAGGGCCTTGAGGACCGCCTCGATCTGGCGGACCACCTCGGCCTGGCCCTCCAGGGCGGCCGGCCAGGCGGCCGCTTCGCCGCGGGCCCCCGCGCGGGTCTGCTCGGCCACGGCCGGAAGGCGCTGCTGGACGATGCCGTCCAGGCCCTCCCGCGCCCCCTTCAGCAGGGCATCCCGCTGGGCGTTGTCCAGGCCGTTCATGGCGATCAGCTCCTGGACCGCGCCCACGGACTCGGAGGTCTGCTGGAGGGCCTGGCCCAGGCGCCCCAGGGTCAGGGCCAGGTTCGCGGCGGAGGCCTCCCGCCCGGGATCCTTGGGCGCCGCGACCAGGACCTCGAGGTCGGCCCGGGCCTTGCGGGCATCCCCCTTGGAGCGGGTCAGGTCCGAGACGATCTCCTCGATGAGCTTCTGCAGGTGCTGCTCCAGGTCCTCCCGGGAGACGATGGTGATCCCGTATTCCTGGGAGACCCCCAGGTTGGGGCCGCTGACCGTATCCAGGTCCAGGGCCTCGGCGCGGTAGCGGAGCTGGCTCCCCGGCTCCCGCTTCAGGGGGGCGAGGTCCCAGGTCATGGCCTGCTTCAGGGGGCCGCGGACGTCCTTGGCGGCGGGCGCCTCCATCAGGGGCAGACTCTGCTTGATCTCCTGGGGGGTGCTCCGGTTGAGCGTGGCCGCCAGGGAGGCCTTGCCCAGGCCCCAGTCGTCCTGGATCTCCGCCAGCAGGGGTACCTTGGCCGTGGGGACGAGCTGGAGGTCCCTGCCGGGCTTCAGGATGCGGACGAAGGGCTCCTGGTCCTTGATGACGCTGACCTGGTAGGAGATGGGATGGCTGGCCTTCAATTTCTCGGTGTCCTCCAGCACTACGACGTAGTTGTCCGTCTCCTCGAGCCGGAATTCTCCGAAAAATCCGCCCTTTTCCCCCACCGTCAGGGGGACGGAGCGCTTGGCGAACTTCAGCGAGCAGGCGGCCAGGGGTTTGGAGGAGGTCCCCGTGATGCGGACCGTGCTTCCCCTGAGCGCCCTCAGGTGGCCGCTGTTGGGTGGGAGGGTCTCGGGGGCCTTCCCGGTGTAGTCCGGCGGGGTCACCGTGAGCTGGAAGGAACGCACCAGGGGCTTCTCCAGGACGCGGACGGAGTACTCCCGGCTCCGGAAGTCCCCGGCCGTCACCCAGAGGGTCACCTCGGCGTCCAGGTGCTCCAGGACCCCGGCATAGGCCTCGTCGGCCTGCAGGGGCATGAGGACCTCGGACTCCCCCCCGGCGGCGCGGGCATGCAGGACGACCCGGGAGGGCCTGCGGCTTCCCGGCAGGAGGCGGGCGGTGACGGCCAGGTCCTCCCCCTGGCCCAGGCTGGCGGGCACCTCGGAGACCTCCAGGGAGTACTGGCTGGGCCAGGGCCTGTCGTAGAGGAGGCGGGCCAGGCCGGTCCGGAAGTCCGGCGAGCTCCAGGCGAGCAGGGCGAACAGGACCGAGGTGGCCAGGGCATAGCCGGTCCAGCGCCCCTGGGCGGGCAGGCGGACGGCCTTCTCGAAGGACAGCGGGCGGCAGGCCTCCAGGGCCTCGTCCAGGGCCCGCGCGGCCAGGGCCGGGGAGTTGAAGGCCGGATCCGCGCCGCGGGAGAGCTGGACGGCGGAGATGAGGCGGTCCTGGAGCTGGGGGTGGGCGGCCTCCACGGCCAGGGCGAGATCTTCGTCGGACATGCCCAGGCTGAGGGGCTTGAGGAGGGCGCGCCGCGCGACGGCCGCCAGGATGCCCAGGGCCACCACGAGAAGGACGCCCCGCGCCGTGCGGTCGTCGGCGTGCACGGCCCAGTCCAGGGCTACCAGGCAGAGGACGGCCAGCACCCCTGCGGTCAGCAGGCGGGCCGTCCCCGCCCAGAGGAAGCGAAGGCGCAGGCCCCTGCGGAAGGAGGCCAGGCGGGCGCGGATCTCCGGAAGGTCCTGGGCCATCAGATGAGCCTCAACCATTTCCTCAGGATCCACTCCGCGCAGAGCAGGGCCACCAGCAGGCAGAGCCAGGCCGGGTGGTCCCTCAGGGGACGGCGCTCCTCGGTGACCAGGGTCTCGCTGCGGGCCTGGATGCCCTCCACGAGCCTGGAGAGGTCGCGGGGGGTATAGAAGGCCCCGTGGGTGAGCTCGGCGATGCGCTCCAGGGAGGCCTTGTCCATGCGGGGGTCCTGGAACTCGGCGGTCACGGCGCGCACGGTGAAGGGCGACTTGCGCGACTCGACGCCCTGGGCGCTGGCGGGGTCCAGCCAGATCTCGTGCTCGCCCTGGCGGGCGGCGGTCCAGCTGCCCTCGAAGTCCCCCGAGTCCGGGTTGCGGGCCAGGGAGGCGGCCTGGGGCAGGTGGTCCGGGCCCTGGATGAGGACCTTCACGGTGTCCTGCTTCATGGGCTCATAGGAGGCGTCCACGACGCTGGCCCGGATGAGGACCCGGTCGCCCAGGGCGTAGTCCGTGTGGTCCGTGGAGACCATGGCGTGGTCGGTGCCCGCCATCATGCGGTTCGAGCCCAGCTGCTGGATCAGCTTGCCCCAGAAGCGGTGGAAGCAGGAGTCGCCCGGGTCCAGGTAGGACCAGCGCCAGGTGCTGTCGAAGGCCAGGAAGACGGTCTGGCCGCGGCCGTAGTTCATGGTCACGGCCAGCGGGTAGGGCTCCCCCTGGCGGTTCTTGCGCACCGGGTGGACGGCCAGGGGCACGGCCAGGGGCTTGAGCTGCTCGATGGGGAAGAACCAGTACTGGCCCTGCAGGCTTCCCCAGTAGCGGCGGTTCTCGTCGGCCTGGTCCTGCATGCGCAGGAGGGGATGCTCCTCCCCCCGCGCGGTGAGCTTGAGGGTGAAGGACTCCGTGATGGCCTCCAGCCAGACCTTCCGGTCCCAGTTCTCCGCCGCCTGGCGCATGGGCAGGAGCTTGGCCAGGGGGGTGTTGCGCCAGGCGGAAGGCATGTTCTCCTCCCCGGCCTCGAAGATCACCCCCCCGCCGGCCTCGCAGAAGCGCACGATGGCCTCCATCTGGGCCAGGCTCAGGTGGGACGGGTCCACGTCCCCGAGGATGAGGACGTCGGTGGACTCGGCCAGCTCCTTGTAGTCGCGGTAGAAGCGGGAGATCGGGCGGGAGCCCTCCTGCCGGAAATCGTCGTTGGCCGAGAAGAGCAGGCAGGACGAGGCGTAGAGGCGGTCGTTGCGCTTGAGGAAGTTCATGAGCTTGCGGTATTCCCAGCGCGGGCGCTCGTCCAGGTAGCAGACCTTCATCTTGTCGGTGACCACCTTCACGGTCTGGGCCACGGCGTTGTTCGACGGGACCAGCTCCCCGGGCACGGGCTCGACGGCCATGCGGTAGCTGAAGGTCCCTTCCTGGTCGGGCTTGTGGCTCAGGGCGACGTCGAGATCCTCCCCATCCTTGGGCAGGACGACCTCCTTGCGGTCCACCTCGGTGTCCCCCCGCGACAGCGTGACCACGGCGCGCTGGCCCTCGAAGCCCGTGGCGGTCAGCCGGGCCCTGAAGCCGATCGCGTCCCCACCCCGGATGGCCATGGCCGGGGCCGTGAGGTTGCCCAGGGCGATGTCCTTCGGGGCCGCGGCCTCCCCGATCCCGACGGCGTAGACGGGCACCGGGGGCTTCTGGTCGGCCAGGGCCTTGGCGGAGACCTCGGGATCCTCCCCCGCGTTGGTCCTGCCGTCGGTCAGCAGGATGACGCCGGCGAGCTGGCCGCGGAGCTCCCCCTGGATCCTGCGCAGGGCGTCCCCGAGGCGGGTGGAGTTGCCCTCGGCCGGAGGCAGGTGCACCGGGGACGCGGACGGCACCGGGACCTCCCCCGCGTCGAAGGCGTAGAGCTTCACGCGGTGGATCTCGGAGAGGCGCTTCAGCAGGTTCAGCTCGGCGCTGTTCAGGATGCCCTCGGCGGTCTGCTGGCGGGTGAGGGCCTTGAGGGCCGCCTCGGCCTGGGGCGGCAGGGATCCGGCCTTGGCGGAGGCGTCCACCAGACCCGCCAGGCGTCCGGCGGCCATGCGGTCGGCGGGGTCCTGGTACTCGTTGGCCGGCATGCTCATGCTCTTCGAGGTGTCCACCAGCACGGCCACCACGGCCTCCTGGGATCGGGAGCGCAGGCGGGCCAGCACGGGCTCGAAGAGCAGGGCCAGGACCAGGCCCAGCGAGGCGGCCCTCAGCGCGGCCAGCAGGAGGCGCATCCCCCGGGAGAGGGAGGAGCCGTCCCGGCGGTAGAGCACCCAGGCGCCGGCCGCCGCGGCCAGGACCCAGAGCAGGAGCCACTCGGCCGGGTAGATGAAGCGGAAGTCCCAATGCGCCGCGGTCAGCACCTCAGGTCCTCCCGAAACGCCAGGCCAGGAGGGATTCGAGGGCCAGGATGATGGCCACGGCCGTCAGGAGGGGACGCCAGAACTCCCGTCCCCCGGCGCCCTTCGTCTCCTTCGCGGAGGCGTCCAGGATCTCCAGGGGAAGGTCCGGCAGGGCGGCCTTCAGGGCTTCCGGGGTGATGCGCGCCAGGTCGCTTTCCTGGGCCGCCGGGTTGGCGGCGAAGCGCTCGAGGACCTCCTCGGGGTTGCCCTTGGCGAGCCGGTAGGGTCCCGCCTTGACCAGGGGCGCGGTCGTCACGGAAAGACGGTTGCCGCCTTCCTTCGGAGGTTCGGGGGCCACGCGCTCCGTGGTCTCGTCCGGGGCGACGACCCTCAGGGCGGCCCCGGCGTGCTCCCCGCCTAGGTCCAGGGACACCGGCCGGCCCACCGCCACCTCCAGGCCCTGGGCGCCCTGCACCGCCGCGTAGAGCAGGTCCCGGACCAGGGCGAGGTACTCCCCCGTGAGCGAGGAGGGCAGGTCCCCCCATTCCTTGTCCAGGGCCGTGGCGACGACCAGGACGCGGCCGGCGCCGTAGGGCCGCTCGACCACGGCGGGCAGGTCCTCGGGCTGGTCCTTCACGCGGAAGCGCCAGGGCACCCTCACGTCGGGCGCTGCCAGGGGCTCGCAGGCCAGGAAGCGGCGGATGTTGATGGCGCCGACCGTGCGGGAGGCCTTGAGCGAGGCCGCGGCCAGGTGGTTGGGGTCCGCCACCTGGAGGGTCGCGAAGCGCTCCTCGGCGGGATCCGAGGGGCCGCGGACCTCCCCCACCTTGACGGGGAGGAAGCCCTTGCCCTCCTGGAAACAGCGCTCGTTCCATTCCCCCGCCACCGTGTTGCTTCCCAAGGAGACGACCAGGTGGCCCCCCTCCTTCACGTAGGCGCCCATGCGCTCGGCCATCTCGGGGGTGAGGGCGGAGACGTTGAGCAGGAAGACGGCGTCGTAGGCCCTCAGGTCCTCCTGGGGGCCGAAGCGCAGGATGGAGCGTTCGGTGACCCGGATGGACGCGCGGGTCTCCTTGGGGGCCAGGGCGGGGGAGAGGAAGTAGCCTTCGCAGTCCTCGGGCGAGGGCTTGGGGTCCCCGTCCACGACAAGGACTTCCATGCCCGCGCGGGCCCTCAGGCCCAGCCAGCGGTGGTCGTCCAGGGGCAGGGCGTCCTCGGACAGCTTCAGCTCCAGGGCGTAGGGGCCGGGCTCGGGCAGGGTGGCGAAGAGGGCCACGGTGGCCTCGGACTGGGCGTCCAGGCGGGGCAGGACCTGGCGGTCCCGGGCCACGCCGTCCACCAGGAGCTGGACCTCCAGGTCCTGGCGGGCTCCGGTGCCGAAGTTGCGCAGGCGGCCTTCCACCTTGATCGGGCGTCCGGCCACCGGGACCTTGGAGACCACCCTCAGGCCGAGCAGGGCCGCGTTCTCGGCCTGCCCCTCCCCCACGTCCAGGATGCGCACAGGGACCTTCTCCTTCACCAGGGCCGCCAGCTCGGGGTCCAGCGTGGTGCCCCGGGAGGTCCAGGAGGAGGCCTGGAGGTCGGTCAGGACGGCCATCTCGCGCCGCGTCAGCACGGCCTTCCTCAGGAGGGCCGCCGCCTGGCCCAGGGCCGGGACCAGGTCGCAGGGCAGGTCCGAGGGCTTGAGGCCCGCGAGGAGCTCCAGGGCCTCCTCGGGGGAGGCGTCCGTGAGCAGGGGCTCCGCGGGCCGGCTGGCCAGGTCCAGGGTGATGCGGCTTCGGCCGGGCAGGCGCTCCACCAGCTTCTTGAGCTGGGCCTTGCCCAGGTCCATGCGGGTGACCCCGCCGACGCGGGCGCCCATGCTCATGGAGTCGTCCACCAGGAGGAGGGCCGAGACGGGATCCTTCAGGAAGCCCGTCTCCCCCCCCGCGGAGTGGGGCTGGGCCAGGGCCAGGGCCGCCAGGAGGACGGCGGCGGTGCGCAGGATGAGCAGGAGGAGGTTCTCCAGGCGCAGGCGCTTGTAGGTCTTCTTGTAGGCCGTCAGCAGGAACTCCATGGCCGCCCAGCGCACGCGCTTGTACCGCTGGCGGTTCAGGAGGTGGATGATGATGGGCAGGAAGGCGAGGCCCGCGAAGGCCAGCATGCCCGGGGCGGCGAAGAAGGCTCCCATCGCGGCTATCCCCGCACCGTGCCGGACCGGGCGCGCACGGCCGAGCGGGCGGTCAGGTAGGTGGTGAGGGCCACGTCCAGGGGCTCCGAGGTATCCAAGAGGCGGTAGTCCACGTTGTAGTCGCGGCAGCCCTTCCTGAGCTTGGCCTGGAAGTCCTGGAGGGCCTCCAGGTAGGCCTTCTTGAGGGACTGCGGGGAGGCCAGCAGCTCGGGCAGGGCCTCCAGCCCCTCGAAGCGGGTCATATCCCGGAAGGGGAAGGTCAGCTCGTCGTGGTCGAGGAGGTGGAAGAGCACCACCTCGTGGCGGCGGTGGCGCAGGTGCTGGAGCCCGTCGAGGACGTTCTCGATATCGTCGAAGGCGTCGGTGAGGACGACGACGATGCCCTTTCGGGTGATCTTCTCGGCGACCTCGTGGAGGACGGCGCCCAGCTTGGTCTTGCCGTCGGGCTTGGCGTGCTCGAGCTCATGCAGGATCTGCAGGAGGTGCTGGTGGCTGGAGCCCGGGGGCACCTGCTTGACGAGGTTCTCGCGGAAGAGGGCCAGGCCCACGGCATCCTGCTGTTTGGAGATGAGGTAGGCCAGGGCCGCGGCGACCATGGATCCGTACTCGAACTTGCTCACGCCGCCCGGCCCGTAGGCCATGGACTCGCTGGTGTCGAGCAGGAGGTGGCAGCGGTAGTTGGTCTCCTCCTCGTACTGCTTGATGTAGAAGCGGTCGGAGCGGCCGAAGACCTTCCAGTCGATGTAGCGCAGGTCGTCGCCGGCGACGTACTCGCGGTGCTCGGCGAACTCCACGGAGAAGCCGTGGTACGGGGAGCGGTGGAGCCCGCTGATGAAGCCTTCCACGATGGACCGCGCCTTGAGCTCCAGGCGCGAGAGCTTGTTGAGGGTCTTCGGGTCGAGCAGCTTGTGCCGGGCGGTTTCGGGCATTTACATCGCCGCGGCCTTCGCCGCCGTCTCGCTCGGGTGGGCCGCCGTCTCCGCCAGCAGGCGGTCGATGATCTTGTCCGAGCTCATCCCCTCCGCCTCGGCCGCGAAGTTCGCGATGATGCGGTGGCGCAGGACGGGATGCGCGACCCCCTTGATGTCCTCCGTCGCCACGTGGAAACGCCCCTGGAGGACGGCCCGGGCCTTGGCGGCCAGGATCAGGTACTGGCTGGCACGGGGTCCGGCGCCCCAGGCCACCCATTCCTTCACAAAGGCCGGGGTGTTGGGCTGGTTCAGGCGGGTGGCGCGCACGATGCGGGTGGCGTAGTCCACGACGTGGTCCGCCGCCGGGACGCGCCGGACGATCTCCTGGAGCTTCAGGATCTCCGCGGCGCCGAGCACCGCCTTCAGCTCCGCCGGCTTGCCCGCCGTGGTCTGCTGGACGATGCGGCGTTCCTCTTCTTCGGTCGGGTAATCCACGAAGACCTTGAACATGAAGCGGTCCTGCTGGGCCTCGGGCAGGGGATAGGTGCCTTCCTGCTCGATGGGGTTTTGGGTGGCCAGCACGAAGAAGGGCTGGACCAGCTGGTGCTTCTCGCCGCCGACGGTGACCTGGTGCTCCTGCATGGCCTCCAGCAGGGCCGCCTGGGTCTTCG
The DNA here is from genome assembly GCA_023261525.1 of Planctomycetota bacterium. GTDB lineage: Bacteria > Planctomycetota > SBBH01 > JAHFOU01 > JAHFOU01 > JAHFOU01. The sequence continues at coordinate 11,641 of JAHFOU010000006.1, forward strand.
GCGGGGTGCGGTTGATCTCGTCCGCCAGGACGATGTTGGCGAAGATCGGGCCCGGGAGGAACTTGAAGCGCCGCTCCCCGGTGCCCTTGTCCTCCTGGATGACCTCGGTGCCGGTGATGTCGGCGGGCATCAGGTCGGGGGTGAACTGGATGCGCCGGAAGGAGAGCGACAGGGACTTGGCGAGCGAGGAGACCATGAGGGTCTTCGCCAGGCCCGGCACCCCTTCCAGGATGCAGTGTCCGCGCGAGAAGATGCACACGAGCAGCTCCTCGATCACGTGGTCCTGGCCCACGATGATCTTGCCGAGCTCCTGGCGGATGCTCTGGAAGCCGTCCTTCAGCTGCTCGATGGCCTTCACGTCGTCGGTCGCGATCGGGGCGGGCTGGTCGGTCATGGCGCGTCTCCTTTGGGGGCGTAGCCGTAGATACCGGAGCTGGTCTCAAGGATCAACAAGGGACCTGCGCGGCGGAGGGCGCGCACCCGGCCCCGGTTCCAGGGCAGCATGAGGGAACCCTCGCGGCGCCCGGTCCTGGCATCCAGGAAACGGATGGCATTGGTCCCCCCGCGCGGGTCGGAGGGGTCGCGTCCGGCGTCCACGGCCACGAGGTGGCCGATCTTGAGGGGGCGCCGGCAGGAGGCCTCCGCGTCCAGGGGGGCCTTCCAGAGGACCTCCCCCTTCCCGCCTTCCTTCAAGGAGATGGCCAGGAGCTGGTCCCCCCCCTCGGCCCCCGGCGCGGCCGTCATGCCCAGGTAGGCCGCATCCTCCTCCACCAAGAGGTCGGCCAGGGACATCCCGGCGAAGGCCAGGCTCCAGGCCGGCTCCCCGGTGGCGGCGTTCAGGACGGCCAGGTCATGCTCCCCGGCGGCGAGGATGGCTCCCGCGGCCGTGGCGGACAGGCGGGTGGTGGGACCGGCCTTGGCTTCCCAGAGGGTCTTCCCGTCGACCAGGCTCACGCAGGCCAGGCGGTTGCGGTAGGGCAGGACCAGGCGGTCTGCGAGGAGGAGCGGAGGCGCCGTGAGGCCTCCGGGGGTCGGGATTCTCAGGCGGACCTGCCCCGTCTCCCGGGCGATCAGGAGACAGGCGTCGGAGGCCAGGGCCAGCACGTCGGCCCCGGCGGCCCTCAGGGGCTCGCGGAAGGTCTCCCCGGAGATCCGCCACAGGAGCTTGCCCTTCTCCACGTCCACGCCCTGGAGGGCGCCCGTCTCGTCCTTCAGCACGCAGAGGCCGGGGAAGGCCGCGAAGGCGTCCCGACCCTCGACCTCGTTCCAGGTGGTCTCGTCGACCTGGCGGGCGCCGCCCATGACCAGGTTCAGGGGATCCCCCGGGTCGGCGGGAGGATCCTGAACCAGGGGCAGGCGCCAGCGGAGCTCCCGGCTGGCCGCGTCGAAGGCGCAGAGCTCCCGCGGGGAGCCGGCCAGGAGGAGGGAGCCCGCCGGGGCGGACCAGCGGAAGCGGGTGTCCGAGGCGCCGGAGGAGGGATCGTCGGTCATCTCGGCCGGGGCCCGCACGAGCTGGAGGTCCAGGTCCATCGGCTGGCCCTCCCGCTGGATGTGGAGGGCGACGACCTGGCCCGGCTTGAAGTTCTGGATGAGGGGCCTCAGCCCGGCCGCGCCCAGTTTCCTGCCGTCGATGGAGACCAGGGCGTCCCCGGCCTTGAGCCCGGCCCGTTCGGCGGGGCTTCCCCGGCGCACGGACTGGATGGTCGTCTCCTCGTCCTCCCCCCCGCCGTTGTACTGGATCCCCATCCAGGCCTTCACCGAGGGGGGCGCGGCCTGCCAGACCATCTTGCCGGTCCCGGCGTCCACCATCATGCCGGAGGACAGGAAGAGGCAGCCGGACCAGTCGGTGAGGTCCTGCCCGGGCCTGGAGAGCAGGCCCGTGCGCTCGTTGGCGGTGAGGGTCCAGGCCTCGGCCAGGGGGAAGGGGCTCCCCGGGCCCTCCCAGGGGTCGTTCGTGGGCGCCGCGGCGGCGGCCTTGTCCTGGAGGCGCCGGCGCAGGGCGGCCGTGGCGGGGTCGGCCGGACCCTGGGCCATCTGCTCGGAGATCTGGCGCAGGAGGGCCGCCCGCCAGGCCGCGTTGCGGGTGGCCTGGGCCTGGTCGGCCATGGCGTCCAGGGCCTGGAGGGCCTCGGCGCCTCCGGGGTGGCGCAGGGCGCAGGCGCCCAGCAGGCGCAGGGCCTTCTCGGGGGCGGAGGGCATCCGGCGGACGCCCAGGTCCAGCAGGGCCCGATCCGCCTCCACCGACTCGGGGAAGGCCGAGGCCAGGGCCAGCAGGCGGTCTTCGTCCCCGGCGGCCGTCTTCAGGCGGGCGCGCACCTGCTCCTCGCGGCGGGGGATCAGGGAGGGATCTGATTTCAGGAGATCCGCGATCTCCCGGCGGGCCAGGCCCGAGACGCTCATGGAGGCCTGTCCTCCCCCGCTGTCCGTGGAGGCCGAGGCGTCCTCGAGGCGGGCCATCGTGTCCTGGAAGGTGTCCAGGGCCGAGGCCCGGTCCCCCGAAAGGGCGAGGGCTTTGCCCAGGGCCAGGCGCAGGATGGATTCCCGGGAGGCGGGCAGGGGAAGGCGGAGGGCCTCCTGGAGCAGGGCGACCGCGGCGCGGGGATCCGTCGCCGAGGCCTTGCGCGCCCCTTCCTCGAGCTGGTCGGCCAGGAGGTCCGAGAGCTCCGAGGGGTGCTGGGAAGGCAGGTCCTTCCAGGCCTGGCGGAGGACCTCCAGGGCCTTGGGGTCCTGGCCGGAGGCGCGGTAGTGGCGGGCCAGCCTCAGGCGGGGGCCGGGGTCGGCCGGGGCGTCCTGGACGGCCGACAGGAGGAACTCCTCCGGGGCATCCGAGACCCGGTAGGAGAGGATCTTCGAGACGCCCAGGGCGAAGAGCCTGGAGCCGGCCAGCAGGAGGTTGGCCCCTCCCGCCTTCGGAGGGGTCGGCTGGCCCTGCTGGACCTGCCCCGGCTCGCTGGTGAACCCCTTGGGCCAGGTCAACAGGGCCTGGCCGAGCTTGCCGGTGGACAGGTCCACGGTCTGGATCCCCCCCAGGGTGGGCAGGAGCAGGGCGCTCTGGGTGATGAGCCCGCGTCCGCAGATCCCCCCGCCCGAGACCGAGAAGCGGAACACCTCGGCGCCCTGGTCGGCGGAAAGCAGGATCCCCTTGGACCCCCCCGTCAGGACCAGGCGGCCCCGGGAGAGGCCCAGGACCTGGTCCGCGTCGGTCTGCTTCTGCCAGAGGAGGCGTCCCGAGACGGCGTCCAGGGCCAGGACCTGGTCCGCGTCGGCGGGCAGGACGAAGGCCGTGCCGCCGGAGATCACCGGAGGGCTGAAGGGCTTCCAGGGGGCCGTCATGGCCTTCAGGTCCGGGGCGAGGCCCCGGCCCATGGCGCGCAGGCCCTGCTGCGGGGGCGGGGGCTTCTTGGCGTCCTCCTCGTACCGGCAGGCCCAGCGGGTGCGGCCCGTCTCCGCGTCCACGGCCACCACGGCTCCCCGCTGGGTGGAGCACACGACGAGGTTGCCCTCGGCGGCCAGGCCGGGCTCCGCCGAGAAGGACATCCCGAACATCCCGTTCTGGAAGGGCGAGGCGCAGAGGAAGCGGCGCCAGAGCAGGCGGCCCCCTTTCAGGTCCAGCCCCACCAGCCAGACCTCGCAGGAGGTGGTCGCCCGCGTGCAGGCGGCGACCAGGACGTCCCCGCAGACCACCGGCGCGGTGCGCACGTCGAAGCCGTCGAACTCCTCCTCGTTGACCCCTTCGGGGAAGTACCAGCGGAGCTTGCCGCTGGACATCTCCCGGGCCACCAGGCCGAAGCGGGGCTCCGTCCCGCCCATCCGGCCCCAGCCCCGCTTCATGGGGGCGTTCGGCGTCGGCCTCAGCAGGCTGGCCACCGCGATCCCGTCGGCCAGGGTCGCGGCCAGGGGCCTGGGCGGCAGGTTCTGGAGGACCTGGGGCTGGATCCGGGCCGCCGCGTCGGGCCAGCCGCTGTCCGGGGCTTTCGAGGAGAGCTTCCCGGTCTCGACGTCCACGAAGACCATGCGGTCCCCGCAGGAGAAGACGAGGGCCCCCTGGTCCACGGCCCCGTGGCAGGGCAGGAGGGGCTTGAGCTTGTAGGTCCCCATCCGCTGCTGCATCTGCTGGAGCTGGATGGAGGTCCCGCTCCAAGGGGTCTTGAGCTCGCGCTCGTAGCCGGGGGAAGGCTCCACCCAGAGGATGTCGGGGCAGGCGGCGTTTCGGGACATGTTCCCCCCCACCGTCGGCCAGTCCACCGAGTGGGATCCCGTCGAGGGCGGAGCGGCATGCTGGAGCCAGGCGGCCAGGGCCGGGGCCTGGACCTCCTCCCCGCCCAGGGATAGGGTCAGGCCGGGGGCCTTGGCGGCCAGGAGGGCGGCCAGGTCCGCGGCTTCCTTCCCGCGCCCCTGGCGGGCCTTGAGCAGGGCCAGGCGGGCCAGGTCCAGGGGATCCTGGTCCCCGCCGAGGGTGGGATCCTGGACCGCGGCCTCCCAGGCCCGCGCGGCCGCCGCCGGCTGCTCCCGCTCGAGGTCCAGCTCCCCCAGGAGGGCGGCCGCTCGGCGGCCCGTCGACGAGAGGCCGAAGCGTTCCAGGGCCTGACGGGCCGAGGCCGCGTCCGCCTTCTCCCGCGCGGCCTGGAGCAGGACATCGGCCTCGGCGTCCTGCCTCAGGCGGTAGCGGGCCAGGATCTCGGGCGGGAGGGCGTTGAGGCGCTCGCGGACCCAGGCCTCCAGCGGGCGGTAGAGCCCGGACGTCCCGGTCGGGTACAGGGACTCGCCGTACTTGGTCAGGCCCAGCTCGTACCAGGTGATGGCCTTGTCGTACTCCCCCGCCTGCTCCGCCCGGGTGGCCTCGGAGAGGAGGTTGCGGATGTTGCCCTCGTCGAGGACGTCGGCGTAGAGGTGGACCCGGCTCGTCTCGGCCCCGTCCGCCGCCGGGCCGGCCGGCTCCTCCGCCCCGGAGAAGAGGAGCGGACAGGCCGCCAGCGCCAACGGGAGGAGGCGGCGCATGTCAGTCGATCTGGGCTCTCTGCAGGCGTCCGCTGAAGTCCACGAACAGGGACTTCCACTCCGAGAAGGTGTCCAGGGAGGACTGGCCCGCGTCGCGGTGGCCGTTGCCGGTCTCCTTCATGCCGCCGAAGGGCACCTGGACCTCCGCCCCGATGGTGCCGGCGTTCACGTAGACCAGGCCGCTTTCGAGGTCCCGCATGGCGCGGAAGGCCTTGTTCACGTCCTTCGAGAAGATGGACATGGACAGCCCGTAGCGGGTCCCGTTGGCCACCCGGATCGCCTCGTCGAAGTCCCTGACGGGGATCAGGGCCGTGACCGGCCCGAAGATCTCTTCTTGTGCGATGCGCATCTCAGGCCTGACATCTCCGAAGAGGGTCGGCTGGTAGAAGCAGCCCTTGGCCAGGGGCCCCTTGGCCTCGATCTGCCCCCCGCAGAGGAGCTTGGCGCGGTCCTCTTTCTGCCCGATCTGCACGTACTCATGGATCTTCTGGAGCTGGGAGCGGTTGATGACGGGACCCACCTCGGTCTTGGGGTCCAGCCCGTTGCCCAGGCGCAGCTTGCGGGTGCGCGCCAGGAGCTTGGAGGTCAGGGCGGGGTAGATGCCGCGCTCCACGATGATGCGGCTGGCCGCCGTGCAGCGCTGGCCGGAGGTGCCGAAGGCCGACCAGACGATGCCGTCCACGGCGAGGTCCAGGTCCGCGTCCGCCATCACGAGGATGGCGTTCTTGCCGCCCATCTCCATGGAGATGCGCTTGAGCGACGGCGCGCACATGGCATTGATGCCCTTGCCCACATCGGTCGAGCCGGTGAAGGAGACCAGGGCCACCTTGGGGTGGGTGCAGAGGGTCTTGCCCAGGGCGCCGCCCGGGCCGGTGAGGAAGTTCAGGACCCCGGCGGGCACGCCGGCCTCGACGAGGATCTCCACGAACTTGGCGGCCACCACGGGGGTGTCGCTGGCGGGCTTGAGGACCACGGTGTTGCCCAGGATCAGGGCCGGGAAGACCTTCCAGCTCGGGATGGCCACGGGGAAGTTCCAGGGCGTGATGCAGGCCGCCACCCCGAGGGGCGAGCGCACCGTCATCATGAACTTGTTGGCCAGCTCCGAGGGCACGGTCTGCCCGAAGGAGCGACGGCCCTCGGCGGCCATGTAGTAGGCCATGTCGATGGCCTCCTGGATGTCCCCGCGGGCCTCGGCCAGGACCTTGCCCATCTCCTGGGTCAGGAGCCGGGCCAGCTCCTCCTTGCGCGTCACCAGGATCTCGGCGGCCTTGAAGAGGATCTCGCCGCGCTTGGGGGCCGGGGTCTGGCGCCAGGCCGGGAAGGCGGCATGGGCGGCCTCGACGGCCTTTTCGACGTCCCGGACGGTGGAGACAGGCGCATGGCCGACCACCTCGCCCGTGGCGGGGTTGTAGGAGGGGAATGTTTTGCCTCCATCGGCGGGCAACCACTTGCCACCAATGAAGTTACGGATGATCTCCGGCTGGTTCTTCTTCTGGCTCATGGGCTGGGACATTGCGCCTCCTTGGTGCGCTGGGGTTAACGACGGATCTCCCGGCTGGATCGCCGGGAAAAACTCCGAATTCTGCTCAGGAATCCGAGGGGCAGAATACCAGAAAAGCCCCCCCTCCGTCACCCCTCCCGGATGGAGGTCAGGCGGATGCCGGGATTCTTCTCTTGGAAGTAGTTCAGGGACCACTCCGTGTCGAAGAGGACCACGGTGCGCCCCCCCAGGTCCTCCGCCAGCCTCGTCCCGGTCGGCAGGAGGGCCTTGTCCACCGCCTCCTTGGGGACCGCGGCGTCGATCCAGCGCATCAGGGTCCAGCCCGTCTTCTCCAGGCGGGAGTCCGCCCCGTACTCGCTCTTGAGGCGGTACTGGACCACCTCGAACTGCAGGGGCCCCACCGCGCCCAGGAGGGGCGTGCGGGTCACCGCGTCCGCGACCTTGAAGACCTGGACGACGCCCTCCTGCAGGAGCTGGTCCAGGCCCTCCCGGAAGCGCTTGAACTGGGAAGTGTTCTCGCTGTGCAGGTAGGCGAAGACCTCGGGGGCGAAGCGGGGAAAGGCCTGGAAGCTCAGGGCCGGGTCCTCGGTCAGGGTGTCCCCCACCTGGAGGTCGCTGTGGCCGACGATGCCGAGGATGTCCCCGGGCCAGGCGTCGTCCACCAGCGCGCGGTCCTGGCCGAAGAGGCGATGGGCGCTGGAGAGGCGGATGCGCTTGCCGTTGCGCGCGATCGTCACGGGCATCTCCCGCTGGAAACGGCCCGAGCAGACGCGCACGAAGGCGATGCGGTCCCGGTGGCGGGGGTCCATGTTGGCCTGGATCTTGAAGATGAAGCCGCTGAAGGCCGGGTGGGACGGTGGGAGCATCCCGAGCGAGGAGGCCCTCGGCCCCGGCGGCAGGCCGTTCTGCACGAAGGCGTCGAGCAGGAGCTGGACCCCGAAGTTGGTCATGGCCGAGCCGAAGAAGACCGGGGTCAGGCGGCCCTCGTGGACGGCCTTCAGGTCGAAGGCGGGCCCGGCCCCGTCGAGCAGGGCCAGCTCCTCACGGAAGGCCTCGTAGGCCTGTTCCGGGAGCAGGGCTTTCACCGCCGCATCCTGGAGATCCGTGACCTGGAGCGGAGCCTGGGTGGCCCCCCCCACCGTGCGCTGGAAGAGGTGGGCCTGGCGCTCCCGCCGGGCGTAGACGCCCTTGAAGTCGAAGCCGGTGCCCAGGGGCCAGTTCATGGCGTAGGCGTGGATGCCGAGCACGCGTTCCAGCTCGTCCATCAGCTCCATGAGGGGCTTCACGGGGCGGTCCAGCTTGTTCAGGAAGGTGAAGATGGGGATGCCCCGCCGCCGGCAGATCTCGAAGAGCTTGCGCGTCTGGGGCTC
>JAHFOU010000197.1 GCA_023261525.1 Planctomycetota bacterium
TCGTCTCCAAGATCGCCTATGCGCCCTTTCCCTCCCTTGCCGCCGCGATCAGCCTGTACCACACCGTGGCGGGCAGGGCCTTCACTTCCCCGGCGGGGGAGCGCTCCGAGCTGAGCCGGGAGCCGGACGGAAGCTACCGCCGCCGCCTGCTGGATGGCACGGTGGTGGCCTTCAATGCGGACGGCTTCCAGACCTCGGTCACGGATCGCCACAACCTGGTCACGACCTACGCGTACTCCAGCGGCAGGCTCTCCAGCGTGACGGATCCCACGGGGGCCGCCTGGAGCCTGTCCTATGCGGGCGGGCGCCTGAGCCAGATCCTGGATCCGGCCGGGCGGGCCACGCAGTTCCTGCAGGACGCCTTGGGGCAACTCACCCGCATCACCAACCCGGACACGACCCATCGAGATTTCTCCTATGACTTCCAGGGGCGGGCGACTTCTTCCGTGGACGAAAACGGTGCCGCACTCTCCTTCTCCTGGGCCAATGGCCGCCTCTCCGAGGTGACCTTCCCGCCGAGGACCCAGTCGTCCGTGGACGCCGGGGGAGTCCTCACCCAGACGACGGCCTCCGAAGTGCGCCACTTCCAGCCCTCGGACCTGGTCGGCCTCTACACTCCGGGCGTGGGGACCCCGGCCAATCCTGCGCCGGCGACGATGAGCGATCAGGTGAAGGCCGGGTTTACGGACGGGAGCGGGCATGCCTCCAGCTTCCGGACGGACAGCCGGGGGCAGGCCACCGAGGTCGCAGATGCTCTAGGACAGACGGTCAAGATCGACCGAAACGGTAATGGGAACGTGATCCATGTAGTTCGTCCGAATGGCTCACAGGCGTTTGTCTTTTACGATCTGGACAATCCCCGCCTCTTCACAGATCTCGACATGGTCCGCCTTTTGGATGTTAGCCGAGGGGCACAGGCGACCTATGAATACACGGCCGATTTCCATCAGGTGAGTCGGGCCGTGGATTTCCGGGGAAATCCCACGGCGATCGGGTACTCCCCCCAGGGGGATCCGACGACGATCACGGATGCGGCGAACCATGCCACCATCCTTTTCTACACTGCGGAGGGCCTCCCGGACACCGTCCAGGACGCCTTGGGGGGGCAGACCCGCTTCTCCTATGATCCGGCCACCCGGAACCTCCTGACGATCACGAATCCCCTGGGGAAAGTGACCACCCTGACCTATACGGCGGCGGGGGAGGTGGCCACGGTCCGGGATCCCCTGGGGCGGGTCACGCAATTCGCGCATGATGCGATGGGGCGGATCTCCCAGGTCCAGGATGCCAAGGGCGGGCTGACCCGGTATGTTTATGATGCGGCGGGGTGCCTCATCGAGGTGAGGGACGCCCTGAACCACTCCACCTTCTTTTCCTATACCCCGGATGGCCTGCTGGCCTCGGTCCGCAACGCGGTAGGGGACCAGAAGTCCTTCTTCTACGATCCCGCCCGGAACCTGAGCAAGGTCGTCAACGCCCGGGGCCAGGAGATCCGCCTGCACTACAGCGCCGCGAACGAGCTGCTGAAGAAGTTCCTCCCCGGGGAGATCGTGGAATTTTCCTACAGCGATCTCGGACAGATGACTTCTGCTGAGGACGCGGACAGCAAGCTCGCCCTGGGCTATGATCTGGTCGGGCGTTTGAACGCCCAACAGACCATCGATAAGGGGCACCAGCCTGCGGTTTCCCTAGGGATGGTCCTAGACGAAAACGGGAATCGCACCCGTCTGGATGACCCGACGGGGAGCCAGAGCTACGCGGTGAACGTCGTGAACCTCGTGGACTCCATCACGAATCCTACGGGAGTGGTGCTGGGGCTTCAGCATGATGCGCTGAATCGCCGCTCCGGCATCTCCCGGCCCAATGGAGTGAACACCTCGGCGACCTTTGATGCGGCGAGCCAGTTGGCCACCCTGGCCCACGGGGGGTTGGCGAGTTTCGACTATGGGGTGGATGACAACGGGAACCGGACTTCCCTCAATGAATCCCTGACGCTTGCGGGCGGCTCGGTGCAGGGCGGGACGCACAACTTCGCCTACGATCTGATCAATCAGCTGACCTCGGCGGTTCATCCTCCAGCCCAGGCCTTCAACCCGGCGGAGGTCTATGCGTTTGATGCGGTGGGCAACCGCACGAACTCCGCGGAGCTTTACGATCAGGCGAACCGCCTCCTCCAGAACGCCACCCACCTCTTCCAGTGGGACCAGGATGGGAACCTGATCCAGAAGCAGCGCATCGCGGACTTCTATACCCAGCGCTTCACCTGGGATGCGGAGAACCAGCTTGTCCAGGTCGAGGTTTTTGCCAACGGGACGCTCCTGCCGAGGACTTCCCTCGTTACTTACACCTACGATCCCGTCGGGCGGCGCATCGAGAAGAACGTGGATGGGGTGATCACCCGTTACGTCTACGACAATGAGGACATCCTGCTGGAGTTCGATGGCTCGAACACCTTCCAGGCCCGCTACACGCATGGACCCGGGATCGATGAGCCACTGGTAGCCAGGCGGGGCGGTCAGGATTATTTCCTGCACCAGGATGGGGTAGGCTCGGTGCGGATGCTCACGAACTCCGCTGGGCTGGTGGTCCATACCCAGGACTATTCGGCCTTCGGAAAGGTCGTGCAAGAGACAGGTGTCCGAGTCTCTCCTTACAGCTATACGGGAAGAGAGTTTGACCCGGAGACGGGACTGCACTTCTATCGGGCACGTTACTACGATCCGGATGCGGGGAGGTTTATTGGGGAGGACTCAATTTTCCCGAACAATGGGAACCGCTATTCGTATGCTCTCTTGAATCCTCTCCTGTATGCGGACCCCGATGGAGCCTTTGTAAGGGCGATCCCAGGTGCAGCTTGGGACGCTTTTTCCAGCGGAGAGGCCAGAGAAGGTTTTCTTGGCTTTATTACGGCTGGCCATAGCGCACGCAGGGCAGGTCTTACACCTGAGCAACGCGCAGCCGGCTACATGGGGAATGAAGCCTTAGTGTGGACTCTGGCCGCAGAGGCGATTGCTGTGACCGGTGGCTACGCAATAGAAGCAGGCGGCTACACTTCGCTTTTCGGGAGAGGGGGCACGGGACTTCTTAATAGTAATAACATCCTCAGAATCGGTTGGGGATGGAATGGGACAGCTCAGGCCGGCAAGGAAGTATTCCGTATCGCTATCGGAAGCGCCGGATCCTGGCTTCACCTCCATATCGACCTATGGCCATGGTTCTGATGTACTTGTTTGCCGAGGAAAGCTGATGCCACATGTAACGAAGAAGGCCGTGGCGGACCTGATCCGCCGCTTCATTGACGGCTCTTGTGGCCCCAGAGAATGGGACGATTTTATTTCCGTTCGCACAACGGACTCTGAAATTGAATCGGTACGAAAAGAGTGTGCCTCTTTGCCTGAACGGTTCCCTCCCGCTCCAAACTCCGGAGCCTATTGCGATTCGGATGGGATGTCGCGGCTCCAAGAAATCGCCACTCGGCTGACTGCCTGATCACATAGGGTTCCGGACGTGAGTACCCCTCCCACCCTCGCCCGCGCTCTCACCCAGGTCGAGAACCGCTCCCCCGGCTGGGAGAAGCTCCTCGCCGCCGCCGCCAAAAAAGCAAAACCCGCGGCAAGACTCGGCATCACCGGCCCCCCCGGGGCCGGGAAGTCCACCCTCGTCTCCAAGCTCCTGCCCCTGCTCGCCAAGGACGGCCCCGTCGGCGTCCTGGCCGTCGATCCCTCCAGCGAGTTCAGCGGCGGCGCCGTCCTCGGCGACCGATTCAGGATGGAAACGAACTCCGACAAGGTCTTCTTCCGCTCCGTCGCCCACCGCGGTGCCTCCGGGGGCCTCTCCCTGGCCCTCAGGGGCATGCTCACCCTCCTGGAAGCCGCCGGCAAGCGCTGGGTCGTCCTCGAATCCGTCGGCGTCGGCCAGGCCGAGCTCGACATCCTCGGTCTCGCCGACACCGTCGTCGTCCTCCTCGTCCCCGAGTCCGGCGACTACATCCAGGCCCTCAAGGCCGGCATCCTCGAGGCCGGGGACATCCTCGTCGTCAACAAGATGGACCGCGACGGGGCCGCCATGATGCGCGATGAGCTGGCTGACGTCCTCTCCTATACGAAGAGCCGCCGATTCCCGGACTGGGAGCCCAAGGTCCTCATGGCCTCGGCCCGGGACGGCAAGGGCGTCCCCGAGGTCCTCCAGGCCGTCCGCGAGCACCGGGCATTCCTCTCGAAGGGAGGGAGGCTGGAGGCTCTCCGCAAGGCCCAGGCTCGCAAGGCCGTGGAGGAGCTCCTCAAGGCCGAGCTCCAGCGCCGCATGGACCGCGATCCCGCCCTGGCCCGGCTGGCCGAGGCCGCCGCCGCCCGGGTGGCCACCGGAAAGGCGGATCCGTACGCCGAGGCGGAGCGTCTTGCGGGTAAGATCCTTACCGGGAAGGCTGGGAAGGCCGGGAGGTCACGGTGAAGGAAAAGCGCCGCAAGAACAAGGTGCCCGGGGTGAAGACCTGGGAGCAGGACTACGCCTCCTCGCCGCTTCGCCCGGCGCCCAACGCCACCCTCTCCGACATCCCCGTCAAGCCCCTCTACGGCCCCGAGGACGTGGCCCAGGTCGACTACGAGAAGGACCTCGGCTGGCCCGGCCAGTTCCCCTACACCCGCGGGGTCCGCGCCTCCATGTACCGCGGCCAGCTCTGGACCATGCGCCAGTTCGCCGGCTTCGGCTCGGCCAAGGACACCAACGAGCGCTTCAAGTACCTCCTGTCCAAGGGCCAGACCGGGCTCTCCGTGGCCTTCGACTTCCCCACCCTGCTCGGTTACGACTCCGACTCCCCGCGGTCCGAGGGCGAGGTCGGCCGTTGCGGCGTGGCGATCTCGTCGCTGGCCGA
>JAHFOU010000198.1 GCA_023261525.1 Planctomycetota bacterium
TCACGGAAGCAATCCCGCGTCAGGCGGATGTCGTCGTCCTTCAAGCCCGGGGCCCCGTCCGGGGTCTCGAAGGGGGCGTAGTAGGGGAAGCTGGATCCCAGATCCAGGTGGTTGGTCCCGTTCACGTTCACGCTTGTGAAGGTGTCGCGCCGGTTCCCCCGGAGGTTCCACTGGTACGTCAGCAGATGCCAGCGGTGGGCGCACCAGAACGCCTGGGTCCCTCCGACGACGTACCCGAAATACGGGCCGTTCTCGATGTCCAGATCCGAGGCGGCATTCCGGTTCTCGATGAGCCCCCCCCACCAGGCCCGGCCGCTGTTGCCCCGTTGCCCGGCGAGCATGAAGACCTGGGTGGCGCCGTTGGGCAGGGGCCCCGGGGTGGGGTCCTGGGTCATCACCGTCAGGTCCACGAACGTCGTCCCGCGGAGGAGACCGTCGTTGGGGTAGTGCTGGCCGTAGTACGGCTTGTACCAGAACGAAATCATGCCCTGCAGGCCGTCGCCCAGGTTGTCCCGGGCATCGTACCCGGGAACCCGGTGCGCCTCCGAACAGCACCCATCGGGATAGAGCATGTTGAGCACCGCCCCCCCGGACGAGAGGCCGTCGCCCAGCAGGGAGGCGGAGGCGGATCCCTGGCGGAGGTCCGTCAGGCAGGCGGGGGATCCGGCGGCAAAGGCGGCGTCATAGCGGTCGGCCCAGGAGGCCAGGAAGGTCAGCCCGGGGTTCGCCACCGGGGAGGCCTCGGTCTCCGTGGTCGCCAATTCCAGATGCCCGTCGTAGCACGCGGGGGCCGGACAGGGCCTGGGGCCGGGCCACTGGGGCTCGGGGTAGCTCTGGAGGGCGAAGCCGCGGCCCGTCGGGGAGAACCGGCTCCCCCAGGCCTTCTCCAGGGCGCCGGTCTCCTCCAGGAAGCCGGGCGCGCCCGGGAGACGGAAGCCGCTCTCGTCCCCCGCGAGATCCAGGTCCCCCAGGCTTCCCGCGCAGAACTCCGACTGGGTGGTCATCCGGAACTTCGCATAGGCCAGCTCCAGGGTCAGGACCCGCTCGGCCAGGACCCGGCCCTGCGCATCCAGCACCCGCCCGCAACAGGAGAGGACCTTCCAGGGCGAGGGCGTCAGCGAGAATTCGGTGGAGTAGACCGAGAGGTCGGACTTGTCGAGGGTCTTGAAGAAGGTCTCCCCCGGGTTGAACTTGTTGAGGTCCGTGTTGGGATTGAAGTTCGCCTTGATCAGGTCCCGCTGGACGGGGGTGAGCATCGTGAGCTTGAGGTCCACGAAGCGGCTGAACTCGTCCCAGGTGTCGATGGAGGGCGTCCGGTCCCAGTCGGGATAGTCCACGGCCCAGGTCGGGAAGCCCGTGTGGGCCTGGAGCGCCGCCGTGACGGCGTCCACGTCCGCCGCGGCCAGGGAGGCCTTCCGAAGGACCCCGATGTAGCCCTGGTCGTCCTCGAACTCAAGGCGGGGCCCGGCCGGCCAGCACCCCTGCCGCCCCTGGTCCAGGAGCACGCCCTCCAGCCCCCTCAGGAGGGCCTTGAGGACGGCGGGCCGGGTCCTGGCCCAGGCCAGGCTGACCGGCGCCCGGCCCACGATGGGACCCCACCCCATGGTGCGCCGCTCGAAATCCGGCGCATAGGTGTTGCTGTAATTGTTGAAGCCCCTCTGGCCCGACCAGACGATCCCGTACGGGGAAGGGTCCGTATTGCCGACCTTGATCTCGGCCCAGGTCAGGGGCGTCTCGAAGCCGGAGAGGGCCCAGGCGGGGTTGACGTTGGGCCGGACGACCTTCTTGTCCACCCAGGCATGGAAGACGAGGTAAGGACGCAGGGCCTCCTTCTTGGCCGGGGTCCAGCCCAGCACCGAGGCCGCGTGGTCCAGGGAGGTCCAGCCCCCGTAGGGACGCTGGGTGACGAGCCGGGTCATGTCGGAGACCGCGAGGGGAGGTCCCAGCTCGGCGCCGAGGTTCTCCAGGATGCGGCGCAGCACGCTGGAGTAGGTGCTCCCGATCTCCCCCGCGAAATCCGTCGGGCCGCCGTTGACGTAGATCCCGTCCTCCGCCAGCAGGCGGGTGGCATACAGCCCCTGTTTCCCGCCCAGGAGGCCGGTATACCCCCGCTGGCGGCCGTCCACGCCCACGGTGTCCGGGTTCCCCCCGCCCGCCTGGGCGAAGAAGCTCGGCCTCAGCGCCTCACGAACCGGGCAGTCCTCGACGTTCGCCCGGGTCCCGGCGCCCGTCTGGAGGTAGATCTCCTGGGCCGCCTCGAAAGGGGAAAGAAGGCCGTCCGTCGAGCCGTCCCAGTTCTCGCCGCCGTACCGGCTGACGGGATCCTCGGGGTCCTGTCCCCGCTCCAGCCTGGCCAGGGCGTCCTCCAGGCCGCTCCGGGCGAACAGCTGGGCGCGCATGCCGTTCATCCTCTGCTCGGAGGCCTTGCGCTCCAGGCGGGACATCGTGACGAAGGCCACCGCCAGGAGGGCCAGGATGCCCAGCACTCCCACGATCACCAGCAGGACAAGTCCCGTGGAGCGTCTCACCGGAAGGATCATAGGCGCCCCCGGACGGGGAATCAAACCCGCTTCAGTCGCCCGGATTCGAACCCGCTACCTCGACAATGCGAGGGTCGCAGTCAGTCGGGCGGTCACCGCATCGCACAACACCCGCCCCCGCCGCGTGAGGGCCAGGCGCCCGGCCCGCCGCTCCAGGAGCCTCTCCGCCAGGAGGGCCTCCAACTCGGCCCCCGGCGCCACCAGGCTTTCTTCCACCCCGCCGGCCAAACGAAGGCCCAGAAAGAGGCGCTCCAGGGCCTGTTGCTCCGGCGTCAGCGTCTCCTCCATCCCTTTCGCCTCCCCCCCGGCCAGGATCCGGGAGACGTACTCCCCCGTCTCGGCCACGTTCGAGAAACGCCGCGGCGCCAGGTACGAGTGGGCCGAAGGCCCCAGGCCCAGATAGGGCACGAAGGTCCAGTAGGCCAGGTTGTGGCGGCTCTCAAAGCCGGGACGAGCGAAGTTGGAGATCTCGTACTGAGGAAGACCGGCGGCCTCCAGGCGCTCCATGGCCAGCAGGGCCATCTCCGCCTGGACCTCCTCCGGAGGAAGCGGAGGCCCCGCCAGCGCCTTGCTCCCCGTCAGGGTCAGGGCATAGACCGAGACGTGCTCGGGAGAGAGCGCCAAGACCTGGTCCAGGGTCCTGCCCCAGCCCGCCACCGTCTGTCCCGGCACCGCGTAGATCAGGTCCAGACCCAGGTTGCGGAAGCCGGCTTCCCGGGCCAGGCGCACGGTCTGAAGCGTCTGGGCGCCAGAGTGCCCCCGCCCCAGCCAGCCCAGCTCCCGGTCGTCGAAGGACTGGGCCCCGATGGAGAGGCGGTTCACCCCCATCGCCCGCCAGGAGGCCATCTTCCCTGCGTCCGCATCCCCCGGGTTGCACTCCAGGGCGATCTCCGCGTCCGGCGCAAGATCGAAGGATTCCCGGACCTCTTCCAGGATCCCCCCCGTCCACGCCGCGGACGGCAGGGAGGGCGTCCCCCCGCCCAGGTGGAGGGTCCTAAGGCGGGGACGGCCCAGCCTCTCTCCCCAGCCGCGGATCTCCCGTTTCAGGGCCTCGGCGAAACGGCCCGACACCGCCTCGGTCGAGATCGCGAAATCGCAGAAGGGACAGCGCGCCGCGCAGAACGGGATGTGGAGATAGAGCGAATGCACGCGCTAGCGGGCGGCGACGGCGGGCGCGGGAGGGACGGCCGTCCTGAGGAGGGCCGCGGCCTCGGTAGCGGCCTCCAGCTTGAGGCCGTTCAGCTCGCCCTTGAGGCCTGCGACCTCGGCCAGCAGGGCTTGGAGGTCCGCCGCGCCGCCCAGGCCCTGGAGGGCCCCCGCGCAGGCCGAGACCCCGGACATCCAGGCGCCCGCGGCATTCGGAATCGCCCGAGGACAGGCGTTCCCGCTCTCCCATTCCAGCCATTCGGAGGGCACCTCGGCCTCCTCGGACAGGGCCTGGACCAGGCGCTGGACGGCCCTCGGCGGGGCCGCGCCCTCGTACGGGACGCCCAGGCCCAGGCTGTCGCAGAGCCTCAGCTTGACCGGCACCTCGGCCTCGCGCGCCCTCTCCATGAGGGTGCGCGAGAACGGCACCAGGAAGCCGAAGAGGTCGGCCCGGGTGGCGTCCTCCAGATGGACGCGGGGCACGACGCCGGCCGCCAGGAGGTGGTCCACGATTTCCAGATGGCGGTGCGCGGCCTCCTTGCGGGTGAGGTGGCGCTCCAGGTAGATCGCACGGTCCGAGCAGGGCGCCCCGAATCCGGCCTCCTTGACCCCCAGGCCGGCCAGCACCCTCAGCTCCTCCTTGCCCCCGTCCCGGATCCAGGCGGTGGGCTCCGGGAACTCGCGCTTACCGGTCAGGCAACGTCCCAGGACCTCCCGCTCGGCGTCGGTGCCCACGGGGAACTCGCACTGGCGCACCACGCCCTTGGGCCCCCCCAGGCGGTGCAGGAGGGCATAGAGGGCGGCCGCGGCATCCGGGGGCAGGGAGGCGGCGCGGAAGGTCGTGTCCACGGCCCAGATGTCCATGGGCGGGTTCGGGGCCACCACGCGCCCGTCGAAGGCCACCCGGGCGGGCTGGCCGTCGGGGAAGATCTCGGGAAAGAGGCTGGGCTGGGCCGGATCCTGGAGGGGGGCCCCGTCCGCCGGCTTGGAGGGCAGGGGGACGACGATGCGCCTCATGCGATGGCCACGGCCTCCCCGCGAGCCGCCGCCACGGCCTTGCGGACGGCCTCGTCCATGGTCTCCGCCCCGATGAGCCTGGTCCCCTTCAGCAGGACCCTGGCCTCGGCCTCGTTGGTGCCGGTCAGGCGGACGACGATGGGAAGCGAGATGGGCT
>JAHFOU010000199.1 GCA_023261525.1 Planctomycetota bacterium
ACTCGAGGGCCTGGGCCTCGTTCTTGGGGGTGTGGTAGGCGTGCAGGAAGTCGGTGGAGGAGCCCTGGCCGCCGTGGCAGACCGTGCATCCGAAGGACTCGAGGG
Source organism: Planctomycetota bacterium (assembly GCA_023261525.1). Taxonomy (GTDB): domain Bacteria; phylum Planctomycetota; class SBBH01; order JAHFOU01; family JAHFOU01; genus JAHFOU01. The sequence continues at coordinate 106 of JAHFOU010000199.1, forward strand.
GGTGGGGGGCGCGGCCGTCCAGGTAGAGGTCCAGGCGGGGGTGGCTGCGGAAGGGCTGGGCCAGGGGATGGCCTTCGGCGTCCTTCTCGAAGCCCGGGCGGTCGATGTTGACGTGGCAGGAGGCGCAGTGGTCCACCCGCTGGACCTTCATGAAGTTGTAGTCGATCTTCAGGTCGGTCGGGGCCTGCTCGCGGACCCTCAGCAGGGGTTGGAGGTAGTCCACCATGGGCTGGTCGCGGAACCAGTCGTTGGGCAGGTCGTGGCCGATGCTGTCGAGGCGCTTGTCGATGCGGGCGACCTGGGCCTGGAGGCGGTTCAGCTCGGCCTGGGCCCCGCTCTGGTCGGCCGTCAGGGTGTTCAGCTCGCCTGGGCCTGGGTCACGGCCTCCTGGGCCTTCTCCTGGTCCAGGCGCAGGTCGGCGGACTCCTTCTGGCGGGCGGCGAGGGCCGCGGCGGGGGCGGCCGTCTCCTCCCCGTGGTGGCGGGCCTCCTCCAGGATGTAGCGGGCGGCGTCCACCCGGGCCTTGGCTGCCCGGAAGTCCTGGTCGATCTTGTACCAGACGGTCCGGCGGCCGTGCAGCGAGGCTTCGGCGGCCCCCACGGCGGCGGCCTTGGCCTCCAGGGTCTTGGCGGCGGCCGCCATCTGCTCCTGGACGGCCTTCAGCGCGGCGGGGTCGATCTGCTGGGAGCGGGCCTCGCGCTCCGCGCGCAGGCGGGCGATCTCCATGTCCCGGGCGGCCTGCTGGTAGTCCTTCCACTCGCGGTGGTGGTCCTGCCAGATCATCCCCAGCGTGGCGCCCATGAGGGCGAGGCTCGAGAGCCCGAAGAGGCGGTGGATCTTCCGCTGGTCATAGAAATAGCCGGAGGTGTTCTTGGACATCTTAGATGTTGAGGAACCACTCGGGCATGGCGACCAGGTACTTCAGGTTGAGCGTCCAGCGCAGGATCATCTTGATGGGCAGGCACATCATCGACAGCATCAGGAAGACCAGCAGGTTGAAGCGGATGAAGCCCATGCGCTTGTAGAAGCCCTTCATCACGGTGGAGGCCAGCACGGGCGGCGGGACGGCCAGGTAGAGCAGGACCAGGACCAGGCCGGGAAGCTCCCGGGCGATGACGTTGCCGGCCTGGGCCAGGCTGCCGTTGGCCGGGCTGGCCCCGAACCAGGCGGGGAAGCCCGTCTTCAGCCAGCCGATCCAGAAGCCCTCGGACAGGTTGACGTTGTTGAGGACGACCACCTTGTGCACGTCCCACTTCTCGAAGGGGCCGAAGACGTTCCAGTTGGGGCCGCGCAGGAAGGTCCCGATCAGCACCATGACCACCCAGAGGTTGAGGAAGCCGAAGAGGAAGGCGGAGATGGCGAAGCGCCTCTCCTTGAAGGTGTAGTAGCCGTTGCCCTTGGGGTTGAAGTCGATGTAGGGGGCCGCGCAGAGGCCCACGATGATGAGTCCGGGCAGGACCACGCCGGCCAGCCAGGGGTCGTAGTAGACCAGCATCTCCTGGAGGCCCAGGAAGTACCAGGGGGCCTTGGAAGGGTTGGGGGTCTTGAAGGGGTTGGCCGGGTCCTCGAGGGGGGCCTTCACGGCGATGGCCCAGACCACCAGCAGGACGGTGCAGAGGATGAGGGCGATGAATTCCGAGAAGACCAGGTCCGGCCAGACCAGGACGCGGTCATTGGACCCCGTCTTCTCGATGGGCCCCTCGCCCTTCTCGATCCGCTCGTCGTTCACGGCGGCCAGGCGCAGGGAGTACCAGGTGAAGAAGGCCACCAGACCCAGCATCCCGACGATGGGGATGTTGTCCGGGCGCTCCACGATCTCCAGGAAGTTGTGGTTCGTCAGGGCCAGGCCGAAGCCGGCCAGGGCCGCCAGGGCGATGCCCCCGGCCACCTTGGGCTGGGTCCACTTCCGGTAGAACACGAGCCCCGCCACGAAGGCCACGAAGAAGAGGGGCAGGAAGTACTGGGGATCGCAGAGGCGGTCGATGGCGGAGCGGACCGGCGCGGGGATGAGCCCGCCCCCGTGCCCCTCGGCCAGCAGGAGGGACAGCATCTACATCGGCCCCGAGATGCCGCCGTCCTTGCGGACGCGCCAGAAGTGGACGGCCATCAGGATGGAGGCCACGAAGGGGATGAGGATGCAGTGCAGGACGTAGAAGCGCAGGAGGGCGCCCTCGCCCACCAGGGGGCCGGCCAGGAGGCCGAAGCGGGCGTCGTCGCTGGAGTGGATGAGGGGAAGGCCGTGCACGGACAGCGCGGAGGCCCCCGGCCCCTCGTGTCCGAGGAAGGGGGTGGCCCTCGCCATGTTGGATCCGACCGTGATGGCCCAGATGGCCAGCTGGTCCCAGGGCAGGAGGTAGCCGGTGAACGAAAGGAGGAGGGTGAGGACCAGGAGGATGACCCCCACGCACCAGTTGAACTCGCGCGGCGGCTTGTAGGAGCCGGTCAGGAAGACGCGGAACATGTGCAGCCACACGCTGACGACCATGGCATGGGCGCCCCAGCGGTGGAGCTCGCGCATGACGCCCAGGGGCACGTGGTCGCGCAGGGCGGCGATGTCGTTGTAGGCCGCGTCCCCGGTGGGGCGGTAGTAGAACATGAGGAGGATGCCGGTGATGGTCTCCACCAGGAAGAGGAAGAAGGTCAGGCCTCCCATGCACCAGGTGTAGCGGACCCCGAGGCCCGACTTGCGGACCCGGACCGGGTGGAGGTGGAGGAAGATGTTGGAGAGGGCGGCCAAGGTCCGGTTGCGCTCGGTGTCCGGATAGCCGTGGCGGAAGATGGAGCGCCAGACCTGGGAGCTGCGGATCTCGTCGAGGGGGGTCTTGGCCATGTCAGATCGCCAGGAAGGCCTCGGAGTCCATCCACTCGCCCTTCTCCTGCTGGAACTTGCGGCCCTTGTCCACCATCACCTGCCCGTCGTCGGCCAGGGTGATGCGGTAGCGCTCGAGGGGGCGGGGGGCCGGGCCCTCGAAGTTGATGCCGGTCTCGTAGAAGCCGCTGCCGTGGCAGGGGCACTTGAACTTCTGCTCGGCGGACAGGTAGTTGGGCGTGCAGCCCAGGTGGGTGCAGGTGGTGGACAGGGCATAGATGCCGGTCCGTCCGGTGGCCTTGTCGAAGCCCCGCCTCAGCCAGAACCCGTTGGGCTTCTGCCGCTCGTCGACCTTGTCCTTCTCGAAGGCGTCGGGCCAGCCCACCTTCAGCACCATGGGCGGGTTGTAGAGGGGAAGGTTGGGCATGAGGAAGCGGTTGAAGGCGCCGCCGGCGGCGGCCCCGGAGGCCGCGAAGGCGCCCCAGCCCACGGCCAGCCAGGACAGGAAGCCGCGGCGGGAGACCTGGTAGCTGGGGTACTCCGAGACGAAGCGGGGCGGCGCAGGGACCGATGCGGCAGGGGGGTTCGCAGGTTCGGGAGCGGGGCTGTCCGCCAAGGCGTCCATCCTCCTGAAATCGGGCGTAACTCTAGCTGGAGCGGGAGGGTAGGTCAAGCCCTGCAAGGAGCAATGCGGCGGAGACGCCCGGGGCGGTGCTTTCCAGGGCCCCGCCCTTGCGGGCCCAGAAATCGAAGATGCCGGATTCGTGGGGGAAGAGGCGCTCGACGACCTCGGCGGCGTCCGCCACGTCCCGGGGCAGGACCCCTCGGCCGGCCTCCGTCGCCCTCCGGGCCGCCTCCAGGCGCACCGTCAGCCCCAACAGGAGGACGACCTGGAAGGCCGGGATCATCCCGTGGCTGACGAAGAGGAGGTTGCCGAAGCACTTGGCGGAGAGGTACCTGCGGTAGGCGTTCCAGGCCGGGGATCCCGCCCAGGCCTTCCGCAGGGGCATCCAGCCCTTCTGGGCAAAGGACTCCAGGCGCCCCAGGTTGAGGGCGTCCGCCTCCCAGGGGCCGGCCATACGGCGGCGCTGGAACAGGCCGCCCAGGCATTCCGAGGCCAGGCGCTCGATCTCGGTGGGGGAAGGCACTGGCAGGCGGCCGGGGAAGCCCGAGAAGGCCGCACGGACCTCCGCGGGGCCCCGCGGTCCGCCGCCTTCCCTCAGTTTCTCCAGGGACATGCGTGCGAAGGCCAGGGGGATGGAGGGCTCCTCCCCGCCCGAGGACAGCAGGCCCCGGAGGAGATCCCCGGCAAGATGGAAGCCCTCCCAGGTCAGGGGGGAGAGGGGATCCACTTGGACGGGGTAGTGCTCGGGGATGCCCTTGGTGTAGGCCATGTCCGGGGCCTGAGGGGGGTCCTTCAGGATTCTCAGCGGGCCTTCCCCCAGGAGGAGGGCGGCGGCCGAGGGGCAGGAGTAGGTCAGGGAGATCTCGATGCCCAGGGGGGTCTGGATGGCCAGGTAGGGGTACTGGCGGCAGATCAGGGGCTTGGCCGCCGGGCCGAAGCGGGCGTGGAGGTCGCAACGCTCGTCGGGATTCTGGAAGACGCACTGGCCTTTCGAGAAATCCAGGTCCCGGGCATGGAGCAGGCTTTCGGTCCGGGGGCCCAGGACCTCGACGCCTTCATAGCGGGGGATGCCCTTCAGGAGCCCCGGCAGGGCCTCGGCCGTCTGGCGGTCGGCCTGGACCTGCCAGCCCTTGCAGCACTTGCCGGTGGAGCGGCAGGCGTAGGCGGCGGCGTCGGCGGAGATGCGCAACATCGGGGTCCCGGAGATCAGAACCGAAGGGGGGGGCGGTGGGCAAGGGAAACCGGCGGAGGCTTGCATGGCCCCCCCGGGGGTCTATACTCGCCCTCCCCGTGTCCCACACCCCCAG
>JAHFOU010000200.1 GCA_023261525.1 Planctomycetota bacterium
ACCTCACCGAGATCATCAAGCGCCATGCCCACGAGCTCCTGACGCGCCAGGAGGTTCTGAATCTCGTCGAGACCCTGAAGCAGCGGGCCCCCAAGCTGGTCGAGGAGGTCCTGAACAAGGAGGTCCTCAGCCACGCCGACCTCCAGAAGGTGCTCCAGAACCTCCTGCGCGAGCGCGTCTGCATCCGCGACCTGGAGACCATCCTGGAGATCCTGGGCGACGCCGTCCGCCGCACCAAGGACCTCGACGCCCTCACCGAATTCGTCCGCGGCGGGATGTCCCGGACGATCTGCCGCCAGTACCAGGAGGAGGACGGGCGGCTCTACGTCGTGGCGGTGGATCCCAAGCTGGAGGAGATGATCCTGGGGTCCGTCAAGGAGGGCGAACGCGGGAACACCCTGACCCTGCCGCCGCGCACGGTGAACCGTCTCGTGGAGGCCATCCGCCGCGAGGTGGACAAGCTGGTGGCCGCCGGCCACCATCCCGTGGTGCTCTGCTCCTATTCCGTGGTGCGCACCCAGATCCGCCGGGCCTGTGAATTCGCGGGGCTCGAGGCCGCCGTGCTCGCGTATACTGAGATCGCACGGGAGGTGCCGGTGGAATCCATGGGCCTGGTCACGCTGGCCGAGACCGCTGCGAGCGCGGCCCCGTGACGGTCCGCACCTACACCGCGTCCACCGAGCGCGAGGCCATGCGCCAGGCCATGGAGGAGCTCGGGAAGGACGCCCTCATCCTCCAGATCCGCCGCCAGCCCGAGGCCAAGGGCCTCTTCAAGATGGCCGGGCGCCAGCGCGTGGAGCTGGAGGCCTGCGCCCCCGAGACCCTGGCTGCCCTGAGGCGCCCCTCCGGTGGCCAGGCCCAGGCCGCCCGGGCCTACGCGGCCCCGGCGCCGCCGGCCCCGCCCTCCGAGCACGTCCGCCTGCTCGAGGAGCTCTCCCGGAAGGTGGAGGAGCTGGTCCGCTCCAACCAGAACGTCGCCCAGTCCTTGCGCCGCGGGGACCTTCCCGAGATGCCCGCCGCCCTCCAGGAGGCCTACACGGCCCTGCTGGAGCGCGAGGTCCCCGAGCCCCAGGCCCGCCGCCTGGCCCAGGGGGCCTACGAGGCCCTGCGCGGCGAGGAGCTGAAGAGCCCCGTCCTGGTGCGCGGCCAGATCCGCCAGGGCCTGGAGCGCTTCCTGAAGCACGCCGGCCCGGTCACCCTGACTCCCGGCCGCTGCCGCGTGGTGGCCCTGGTCGGCCCCACCGGCGTGGGCAAGACCACCACCATCGCCAAGCTCGCCACCCATTTCCGCCACACCCAGCGCCGCCGCGTGGGCCTGGTGACCATCGATACCTACCGCATGGGCGCCAAGGAGCAGCTCCAGCAGTACGCGGACCTCCTGGGGATTCCCATGCGCGTCGCGCTGACCCCCGGCGAGCTGAAGCGCGCCGTGCAGGAGATGTCGGACCGGGACCTGGTTCTGGTCGATACGGCCGGGCACAGCCAGAAGGAGCTGCTGAAGCTGAACGAGGTGAAGGCCTTCCTGGCCGCCGCGGGGCCGCACGAGACCCACCTCGTCCTCTCCCTCGGGAGCCATCCGAAGAACCTGCGTCATGTGCTCAACGTCTACAAGGCCCTGCAGGTGAACCGCCTCCTGCTGACCAAGCTCGACGAGGTCGTGGCCTTCGGGAGCATCCTGGACGTGGCGGCCCTCTCGGAGCACCCCTTCTCCTACGCCACCGGCGGCCAGGACGTGACCGAGCGCGTGGGCCTGGCCGACCCGGCCCGCCTGGCCCGCCTGGTTCTCGGCGAGGAGGCCGCCTAGATGCTGGACCAGGCCGAACGCCTCCGGGAGCTGGCCCGCACGAGCCGGCGCCGCGGGCGTGTGGTGGCCGTCACCAGCGGCAAGGGCGGGGTCGGCAAGACCAACCTGGCCGTCAACCTGGCCGTAGCCTCGGCCGCCGCCGGGCGCCGCGTGACCCTGCTCGACGTGGACCTGGGCCTGGCCAACGTGGACATCCTGATGAACCTCTCCCCGCGCTACACCCTGGCCCATGTGCTGTCCGGGGGGCGGAGCCTGGCCGAGATCGTGACGCCCGGTCCGGGGGGGGTCCGCGTGGTCCCGGGGGCCTCCGGGGTGCCGGGGCTCGCCGACCTGGACCAGGCCGGGCGCGAGGGGCTCCTGCACGAGCTGGGCGAGCTGGAGGAGAGCACCGACCTCCTGGTCCTGGACACCGGGGCCGGGATCTCCCGCAACGTGATGGCCTTCGCCGCCGCCGCGGACGAGGTGGTGGTGGTGACGACCCCCGAGCCGACCTCGGTGCTGGACGCCTTCGCCACGATCAAGGTCCTCTCGCGGGAGGATGCCCTGGGCCGGATCCGCCTGGTGGTCAACCAGTGCGCCACCCGGGCGGAGGCCGACGCCGTCTCCCGCCGCGTGGCCGGGGCCTGCCGCCAGTTCCTGGGCCTGGGCGTGGACCGGATGGGCTACATCATGACCGACTACCATGTCGGCGAGGCCGTGCGCATGCGCCGGCCCCTGGTGCTGGCCTATCCGGACGCCCCCGCCTCGCGCTGCATCCGGACCCTGGCGGGCCTCCTGGCCGGCGCCCCGTCGACCCCCCGCCCCGCGGGGTTCTTCCGGAGGGTCGTGGACCGCCTGGCCTCCGAGGCGCGCCGGTGACCCCGCGCCGGGCCGCCTCCGCGGGAGGATCCCTCGCCGCCCTGCTCGTGGCGGCCTCGGGCCTGGCCTGTTCGGTGTCCGCGGACCGGGTCCTGAGGACGGCCCTGGCGGCTTCCGCGGTCGGTGCGGTCCTCGGGGGGCTTGCAGGCCCCCGCCTCCTGAGAGAGGATGCCCCCAGCGGCACCCCGCCGCAGACGGCCGAACGGAAGGGAGACTAGCCCGTGGTGGAGAGCAAACTGGACCGGGAGAAGACGAACGCGGTCCTGTGGCGCCGCTACAAAGCCTCGGGGGACCCCGAGGTCCGCAACCAGCTGATCGAGACCTACCTGCCCCTGGTGCGCTACATCGCCGAGCGCGTCGCGGCCAAGCTCCCGCGCAACGTGGCGGTGGACGACCTGGCCAGCGCCGGCATCTTCGGCCTCATCGACGCCATCGACGGCTTCGACATGAGCCGGGACGTGAAGTTCGAGACCTACTGCTCCACTCGCGTGAAGGGCGCCATCCTGGACGAGCTGAGGACCCTGGACTGGGTGCCCCGCCTGGTGCGCTCACGGACCCACAAGTACGAGCGGGCCCACACCCAGCTCTGCGCGGAGCTGAGGCGCGAGCCGACGGACACCGAGCTGATGAAGCGCCTCGATGTCACCCGCGAGGAGTTCGACAAGATCGTCAAGGAGCGCAACGCCGCCCACACGCTGTCGTTGTCCAGGGAGTGGGGCCCCGAGGACGGCGGCAAGGAGATGCGCCAGATCGACATGGTCTCGGACAAGCGCGCCCTCGATCCCGGCGACGCCATGCAGCGGCAGGAGCTCAAGAAGCTCATCACCCGCGGCCTCTCCGAGCCCGAGAAGCTCGTGATGGTGCTCTACTACTACGAGGAGCTCACGATGAAGGAGATCGGGGCGGTGCTGGACATCTCCGAGTCCCGCGTCTGCCAGATCCACGCCGAGATCGTGCGCCGCCTCCACGACCAGCTGAAGGGGTTCCAGAACGATCTGATGGCCTAGCGGCCGTCCGGTACCGCTAGCGCGTCTTGCCCGAGTATTCCGGAGCCTCGATGATCTCGACGAGGCGGTTCTCCGCCTTCTCGTAGGGGCTCTGGTCCCGGGTGAGGGGGTCGGACGTGCCCATGGCCGTGACCTTGAGGCGGTCCTCGGCGATCCCCCCCAGGCGGGGGTCGGACAGCCAGCGGTAGACCTCCATGGCCCTCACGAAGGAGAGGTTGCGGGCCACCTCGCTCTCCCCGGCCGAGCAGTGGCCCCGGATCTCGATGCGGCTCTCGTAGCCCCGGTTCTGGACGGCGAAGCGGCGCAGGAGCTCGATCCCCCCGGCGTCCAGGTCGGCGCTCGCCGCGGAGAAGTGCACCCGGGCGGCGGGGGCCGGCAGGCCGTCCCGCCAGCGGGAGGAACGGCCCCGGATGTCCCGCTCCACCGGCGTGAGGTCGCTGTCCCCCGGCTGCTTGCCTTCCCCGGTGGGGACCGCGGGCTCGGAAACCACCTGACTCTTCTTGCCCTCCTTCATGGCATCGAGGGCGGTCTCGCCCTCCTCCGCGGAGAACTCGCCCCGGATCCCCTTGAGGAAGGTCTGGAATTTCACGATGTCCAGGTTGGAGATGGAGTACATGGCGACGAAGAGGGCCATGAGCAGGGTCACCATGTCGGCCCAGGACATCATCCACATCGGGGCGTCGACCTTGAGCCCCTCCTCGTGCTTCTTGTGCTTCTTGTGGCCGCCCCCGCCGTGGCCCTTGCCGCCCTCGTGCTTCTCCGCGGCCTTCATGGGCTACTTCTTCTTCTTGGGCGGGAGGAAGGTCTTGAGCTTGTCCTCGACGATGCGGGGGTTGTCCCCGGCCTGGATGGAGACGATGCCCTCGATGACGATCTGGCGGGCCAGGGCCTCGTCCTTGTGGAGGTTGCTCAGCTTGTCGGCGATGGGCAGGAAGAAGAAGTTGGCGCCCAGGGCCCCGTAGAGGGTGGCCACCATGGCGACCGACATGCCGCCTCCGATCTTCTTGGGATCCGAGAGGTTCTGGAGCATCGAGATCATGCCCAGGAGGGTTCCGCACATCCCGAAGCCGGGGGCGTAGCGGCCGGCCACCTCCCAGAACATCTTGCCCTTGTTGTGGCGGGCCTCCATGGTCTCGATCTTGTTGGAG
>JAHFOU010000007.1:0-7622 GCA_023261525.1 Planctomycetota bacterium
GTTGCGGAAGATCTCCGTGGTCATGATGCAGCAGGGCGCATCGGGCCGGATGGCCACGTCCCCGGTAAGGATGCCCACCTTCTCGGCCCCCCAGCGCGCGGAGAAGTCCCGGAACTTCTGGTTGGAGAGGGCCTTGATGGGGGCGGTGTAGATCACGCGCTCGCCGGCCTTGAGCGCGCGCTCGATGGCGTACTCGGCGACCAGGGTCTTCCCGGAACCCGTGGGGGCGGCCACGATGAGGGGCTGGCCCCGGTCGATGGCGGCGAAGGCCTCGGCCTGGAAGGGATCCAGGGTGAGGCCGCGGTACGGGGACGGCACGGGGCGGAGTATATAGGAGGAAGGGGTTTGGAAGTCCCGCCTGCGGGGGATAGGATCGGCCGGCGATGCCAAGGATCCCCACCGGCGTCGCGCTCCTGGTTCTGTGGGCCTCCGCTTCCGCGGTCGCGGAGGATGCGCTCCCTTCCGGGGCCCTGTACCGCATCCAGGCCCAGCGCTTTACCCACCAGGGCCCGGCCTATGCCGTCCGCGTTTCCCCCGACGGCAGGACCCTGGCCTCGGGCGGCCAGGACGGCGTGGGGGTTTGGGAGCTCGGCACCGGCAGGAGGCTCCTGACCCTGACGGGCCACCAGGCTCCCGTCAACGCCGTGGGCTTCTCCCCGGACGGGAAGCTCCTGGCCTCCGGGGGCATGGACAACACGGTGCGCCTCTGGGACGCCGCCACCGGCAAGGAGGTCCTCCGGCTGGAAGGGCACAAGGATTCGGTCAATGCGCTCTGCTTCTCCCCGGACGGGAGCACCCTGGCTTCGGGCGGCGACGACAACACCCTGCGCCTCTGGTCCGTGGCCAGCGGGGCGGAGCTGCTGGCCTGTGCAGGACATGAGCACTGGATTCTCTCCGTCGCCTTCTCTCCGGACGGGAAGACCCTGGCTTCCTCCGGCGCCGACGGCACCCTGCGCCTCTGGGACGCCACGAACGCCCGGGAGCTCCGCAGGTTCGAGGGTCATGCCGGTTTCGTGCACGCGGTGGCCTTCTCCCCGGACGGGCGGACCCTGGCCTCGGGAGGCCGGGACAACCTCCGCCTCTGGAGCGTCGCGACCGGAAAGGAGATCCATGCCTTCGATGCGCACGACGGCGCGGTGACCGCCGTCGGATTCTCCCCGGACGGGAAGCTCCTGGCCTCCGCCAGCCGCGACAGGACCCTGCGCCTCTGGAACGTCTCCAGCGGCAAGGAGGTCCTCAAGCTGGAGGGCCATGCGGCCACGGTCACGGCCCTCGGCTTCTCCCCGAACGGCAAGACCCTGGCGTCCACGGGCGGCGACGGCACGATCCGCCTCTGGGAACTCCCCGCCGGCCGGGAAATCCTCGCCCGGCAGGGGCATGAGGGCACCGTGTGCAGCGTCTGCTATTCCCCGGACGGGAAGACCCTGGCTTCCGGGGGCGAGGACGGCACCCTCCGGCTCTGGAACGCGTCCACCGGAAAGGGCCTGCAGAGGATGGAGGGGCACAAGGGTTCCGTGACCTCGGTCGCCTTCTCCCCGGACGGGCGGACCCTGGCCTCGGCCGGCGCGGACAACACGGTCCGCCTCTGGAATGCCGGCACGGGCAAGGAAACCCTCAAGCTGGAGGGGAGCGGGACCGTGACGGCCGTCTGTTTCTCGCCGGACGGGAAGACCCTGGCCGTGTCGGGCTGGGCGGGCGGGATCCAGCTCCTCAACGCCGCCAGCGGAAAGGAGATCCTCAAGTTCAAGTGCGGCGCAGGGCTTCCTTCCAGCGCCGCGTTCTCGCCCGACGGCAGGGTCCTGGCCGGCGGCACCCGCGGCGACGGGACCAAGGAGAAGGTCGATTTCTGGAAGGCCTCCAACGCCAAGACGCTGTTCGAAGTGCCGGGGCAGCAGGGGGTCATCAATGCCGTCGCCTTCTCCCCGGACGGGAAGCTCCTGGCCTCGGTCGGCGGCGACAAGACCGTCCGGCTCTGGGACGCCGCCCTGGGCAAGGAGACCCTCACGCTCTCGGGGCACCAGGGCCCGGTCACCGCCGTCTGTTTCTCGCCGGACGGGAAGACCCTGGCCTCCGCCAGCGCCGACAAGACGGTCCGGCTCTGGGATGCCGCCACCGGCAAGGAGATCCTCACACTCTCGGGTCACCAGGGTCTGGTCACCTCGGTCTGCTTCTCGCCGGACGGCAAGACCCTGGCCTCGGCCAGCATGGACCGCAGCATCCTGGTCTGGAAGGTCCCCGGGGCCTAACGGCCGCGCCGGGCTGGACAACGCCCCGGGGGCCGCCTCATAGTAAGGGGCATGCTCAGGGTCTGCCGCCCCGTCCTCCTCCTGTCTTCCGTGTTGGCGGGGGCCCTGGCCGAGGCGCCTCCCGCGGCGGAGCCCCTGCCTTCCTGCGCGCTGGCCAGGCTGGAGGGGCACGGGAGCGTCGTGCGCGCCGTCTGCTTCTCCCGGGACGGCAAGACCCTGGCTTCGGGAGGGGACGACAAGAGCGTGCGTCTCTGGAATCCCGCCTCCGCCAAGCAGATCCTCAGGCTGGAGGAGCCCGACGGGCCGGTCTTCTGCGTCTGCTTCTCACCGGACGGCAAGACCCTCGCCTCGGGGAGCGGGAGGGACGAGGCGAAATGCGACAACGACGTCCGCCTCTGGAATCCCGTCACCGGCAAGGAACTCCACGCCTGGAAGTACCATGGCCCGATCACCTCGATGTCCTTCTCCCCGGACGGGCGGATCTTGGCCTTCACGGGGAGTTGGGACACGGTCATCCGTCTCGTCAGGGCGGACACCGGCGCCCTGGACCGGGACCTGAAGCTCGGCGCCGACCGCTTCTCCCCGCTCCGCTACTCCCCCGACGGGAAGTGCCTGGCCACGGCATGCAACGACAAGGCCATCCATCTCTGGAAAACCTCCTGGAAACCGTCCGAAGGCAAGGATGCGCCCAGCCTGTCGGGGCACAGGGAAAAGGTGCAGGCCCTCAGCTTCTCCCCGAACGGCAAGCTCCTGGCCTCCGCCAGCGCGGACAAGACCCTCCGCCTCTGGGACCTGGCCTCGGGCAAGGAGATCCTCAAGCTGGAGGGGCACGAAGGCCCCGTCAACGCCGTCTGCTTCTCGCCGGACGGCAAGACCCTGGCCTCGGGAAGCTCGGACAAGACCGTCGGCCTGTGGGAGGTCGCGACCGGCAAGCTCACCTTCAAGCTGGAAGGGCACAAGGGGGGCGTCACTTCCGTGAGCTTCTCCCCGGATGGCAAGACCCTGGCCTCGGCCAGCGAGGATCACAGCATCCTGGTCTGGAAGGTGCCGGAGCCCTAGCCTTTTCCCAGGGCCTTGCAGGTCCAGTCCTCCAGGGTGTCCTCCAGGGAAGGCAGGAGGGTCCCCTGGGATTTCCGCCAGCCCTCGACCATGCGGACCATGGCCGGGTCCGTGGCATCGAGCTTGCGCTTCAGCTCCTCCAGCGCGGCGCGGGCCTGGGAGATCTGGGAGAGCAGGCGGTCCCGCTTCGCCGGGAGGACGGCGAGGCGCTTGTCGTACTCCGCCTTCGTTCCTTCGTTGTCCTTCTTCTCGCGCTCCGACAGGGGCGTGTGGGCGCGTCGCCAGGCCCCGTGGGTCTCGAGCTCCTTGGCATCGGAGGCCAGGAGCTCGCCCTGGGCGTCGAGGTCCGAGAGGTCCTGGTTCAGCTCGTCGATCCGGCGGGCGGCCTGGTCCAGGGCCTTCAGCAGGCGGGTCAGTTCCTCCCGTTTGGCTGGATCCAGGTCGTACTCCCTGGGGAAGAGGGCCTCCGGCGGGACGGGGGTGAAGGAGAAGGCGGGATGGGCCAGCTGGGCATTCACGTAGGACACCATGGCTTCCGGCACGGAGGCCGGATCCCTCCGTCGGGTCCATTCGGCCATGCAGGCCACCCCGGGCTCCTGGTAGTACTCCAGTTTGGATAGCCGGCCCTGGGCCAAGGCCTGGGTGCGCCCTTTCAGGCGCTGAAGGTCCTGGATCCGCTGTTGGCTATGGTGGATGGCGGACAGGAGGGCCTCCCGCTTCCCCTCCGCCGCCTTCACGAGCTGGAAATGGTCCTTGCCGGTCTCCTGGGCCGCCCTCACCTGGTCGATCAGGGCGCGGAGGTCGGGCATGTGCTCGGTGTGGCGGGCGATCTCGTCCCGGCAGGCCTCCTCGCGCTGGAAGAGGTCGCAGAGGGCTGTGCAGAGGCTTTCGACATCCTTGAGCTGGGTTTCCGTCAGCGCCGCGGGGGGGGCGGGCAGGTGCGGAAGGTCCGCCGCGGCGGGGGGAGGCGAGGTGAGGACCACGACCATGCTCTTGTTGCACCAGAACAGCATGCCCTTCAGATCGGTCGTGGCGTCCTCGAGGTCCTTCTCCCGCTCGGGCGCCACCTCGGAGACCAGCCGGTATTTGTCGAGGGCGTGCTTGATGAGCTGGCGCACCTTGGAAAGTGTTTCGTTGCGCGCGGCGGCCGGGGGCATCTCATGGGCCTTCTGGAAGAGTCCCCGGGCTTCCTCCGCCAGGGAGGAGGCTTCCTTCAGCAGCTGCTCGACGGGAAGGGGGGCCGTGCCGGCGCCGTCCTCCCCCCGCAGGGGGCCTCCCGACACGCAGAGGACGGTGAGGAGCAGGAAGGTTTTCCAGCGCATGGCGGGCAGGAGGATACCCTGTCATCCGCTGGTTGACGAATTCATTTTCCGTGACGATTCTATCGCCATAACTTGTTGTATATGAGTATGTTACGCTAGCCGTTTTAATGGGTCTCAGGGCATCCGATTTGCGGGTAGTCTGGATAAGCTTCCATGCGCCCCAGCGAACCCATCCCAGCTTCGGCCCTGCTCGACAAGGAGCGTCTGGCGGACTACATCCTTGCCCGCGCGGTCACCCGGGAGACGAAGCGTGAGCCCGGGGTCCAGCCCCTGATCCATCGCAGTGCCGAGGGGCTGGTCATCAACCTCTCCTGGTTCCTCCGCCTGAAGGAGATCCGGCCGACGGCCTGGTCCCTCTCCGTGGCCGTCCATCTGCTCTGCCTGCTGAGCCTGGCGGGCTGGGCCTGGCACGCGGAGGAGAGGCCGGTCGCCCACTGGGTCACCTTCGAGGGCTCCGCCGGGACCTCGGGGGACGGCCAGGAGGCGGGGGGCTCGGGCTCGGCCCCGCTGGAAGGGCCCGACCTCAAGGGAGAGCCTTTGCCCGAGGAGGCGCCTGCCGCGGCGCCCCCGGCCCCGCCCGCGCCCGCCGCCGGGAAGGCCGAGTCGGACGGCCGCCCCGCCGAGGCCCACCCCGTCGCGTCCACCCTGCCCGATGCGAACGCCACGGGAAGCCGCACGGTGGCTCTCAGCGGGGACGGGAAGGGCGCTTCCGGGGAGACGCTCGGACATGGGCAGGGCGGCTTCGGCGGGGGGATCTTCGGGGACCGGCGCGGACACGGGAAAGGCGGGCTTGGCCTCGGGGGGGGCACGCCGGCCTCGGAGGCCTCGGTGGCCCTGGGACTGAAATGGCTGGCCGCCCACCAGGATGCGTCCGGGTTCTGGGACATGGCTTCCTACACCAAGAACTGTCCGCCCGGGGACCTCTGCGGCGGTCCCCGCATCCAGAACGGGGGAGGGTACGCCCCCGGCGTCACGGGGCTGGCCCTCCTGGCCCTCCTCGGGTCGGGGAGCACGCCGGCCGAGGGGGAATACCGCGAGGCGGCGGCCCGGGCCGTGCGCTGGCTGGAGCATGTCCAGGACCGTGATGGCCTCTTCGGAGCCCGCAACCAGCAGGGCATGATGTACAACCAGGGGATCGCGACCCTGGCCCTGGCCGAGCTGTACGCGATGACCCTGGACGAGAGGGCCGGCGCGGCCGCCCAGCGCGGGGTGCGTTTCATCGAGTCCGCCCAGCAGGAGGGCGGCGGCTGGGACTACGGGAGCGACCGCACCGGGCGCAACGACACCTCGGTCACCGGCTGGCAGGTCATGGCCCTGAAGTCCGCCCAGGCGGCGGGCCTTAGGGTCTCACCCCTGGTCCTCCTCAAGGCCATGGGCCACTTCGTGCGTCAGGCCCGTCCGGACGGGGAAATGAATTACTCGGACAAGGAGCCCTTCGCGGGGCGGGCCGGGGCCGGGATGGCGGCCGTGGGCCTGGCCAGCCGGGTCTTCCTGGGCTGGCCCCGCACGGCGCCCGTCGTGGAGGCGGGGGTCCACCGTTGCGCGGCGGCCGTCCCGGGCACGGCGGAGGACGAGTACCAGGGCCCGTACACCTGGTACTACGCCGCCCTGGGGCTGTTCCAGGCCGGGGGCGGCGAGTGGGAGCGCTTCAACGCCAGCACCCGGGACTACCTGGTCGCGCATCAGGAGCGCCGGGGGCACGCGGCCGGATCCTGGGCCTCCCAGGACCGCATCTCGTCCGTGGGCGGGCGGGTGGTCTGCACGGCCCTCAACCTCCTCACCCTGGAGGTCTACTACCGCTACCTCCCGATCTGCGGAGACGGGAAGGGCTCGGCCCTGGCCGAACGCCTCCTCGACGGCCTTCCGGCCGCTTCGAAGAATACCCTGCTCGCCCTGGTCGCCCGGGAGTTCGATCCCGAATCCGCCCGAGCCTTCCTCCGGAAGGTGATGGACCGTCCGGAGGCCGCCCCCGCCCTCAAGGTGGAAGCCGCCTCCCGCCTGATGGAGCTGGGCGACGCTTCCGGGGCCCCGGCCCTGGCGGATTCCGGGGACCTGCCTCCGGCCGCTTCCGTCCGTCTCGGGGCCGTCCTCCTGCGCTCCGGCCATCCCCGGGCCCTGCCCCTGCTGGAGCGGGGCCTCCACTCCGAGGACGCCGTGGCCCGCTTCCTGGCGGTCAAGGCCCTGGAGGGGGCCGGTCAGGCCGGCATCCCCCTCCTGAGGCAGGCCCTGGCCGATCCGGAACAGCACATCGCCTTCCGGGCCCGCAAGGCCTTGGACCGGCTGGGGGACAAGCCGGGGGAGACGCCGGAAGTCATGGAAGCCGTGGAGCGTACGACCGCGGAGGCCGAGCTCCCGGAAGCCGCCCCGGCCGTCTCCCTGGGGCTGGCTGATGTCCTGCTGGCCCTGGAGGGGGACCTGGGTTCCGATCGGGCCCACGAGGCCCGCCTGGCCTGGGACGCCCTGCGCGCCGAGGCCCTCCAGGCCGTGGGCAAGGGACAGGAACCGCGCCGGGGCGTGGACCTGCTCACCCGTTTCCTTTTCGAGGAGAAGGGGTTCAAGGCCCTGCCCCCGGGGGAGACCCGGCCGGGCGCGGCCAGCCTGGCCGAGGTCCTCAAGAGCCGTCGCGGCAACTGCGTGGGCCTCTCCTGCCTGACCCTGGCGCTCGCCGAGGATCTGGGCCTTCCGCTCAAGGCGGTCAGCCTTCCGACCCACTGCTTCCTGCGCCTGGAGGGGGCCGGGGACCCGCGCAACATCGAGTGCACGGACGGCGGCCGGGAGATCCCGGACGCCGAGTATCCCGCCCTGCTGGGGGAGGGCATCCCGGAGCGCTTCCTGCGTTCCGCCGGCCGGGAGGCCCTCCTGGCGGCCGTCCTCGCCGGGCGGGGCGCCGACCTGGGACGCCAGCGCAAGTTCCAGGACGCCCTGCCCGACCTGGACCTGGCCCTCTCCTACGATCCGGACAGCCTGGCGGCCCTGTCGAACCGCGGCAACTGCC
>JAHFOU010000007.1:7632-13551 GCA_023261525.1 Planctomycetota bacterium
CCTGGGACGGCGGGAGGAGGCCGAGCGCGACTACACCCGCGCCCTGGGGCTCTGCCCGTCCTGGCCGGCGGCCCTCCTCGGGCAGGTGGCCTGCCTGCAGGAAACCGGTCGGACGGCCCAGGCCGAGACCCTGTGCGAGAAGGCGGTCCAGGACCGCCCCGGGGATGCGAGGCTTCTCCTGGCCCTGGGCGACTGCCGCCGCCGCTCGGGGCATCCCCAGGAGGCCCTGGCCCTGGCCGAGAAGGCCCTGGCCCTGGAGCCGGAGGGGATCTCCGCGCTCTGCCTCAAGGGCGCGGTCCTCTACCAGATGGGGAAGGGGGAGGAGGCCGAGGGTCTCCTGAGGCGGGCGGTGGGGCTGGAGCCGGCCAACCCCGCCCTGCGCACCGAGTTGGGCCGCCTGTACTGCGGGGCGAGGCGCTGGAACGACGCGGTCACCGAGCTCCAGGCCGCCCTGGACGGGGGGGCCTCGGGGGACGCGAAGGCATTGCTGGAATACGCGAAGGAAAGGCGGGGTCGATAACCATGGAAACATCAGGCAAAGGAGGAGCCATGCGCAGGATCTTCATCGGACTCGTGGCGGTCGCCCTGGGCGTCGTCGCCGCACCGCAGGCGCGGGCGGCGGAGCCGGAGGCGCCGGACGCCGGCAGGGACCTGAGGCAGGGCGCGGAGAAGGACCTGGACGCCCGGGTCTCCCGTCTCCTGGCGGAGGCCCGCAAGGCCTTCGAGGCCCGGGACTACGACGCCTCCCGCCGCCTGGCCTATGCCGCCTGCGAGCTGAGGCCCTCCAATGCCGAGGCCCAGGAGATGCATCGTCTCAGCATCTACTTCGGCCGCCGCCTCCGTGCGGCGTCCCGCCCCGCCCGCTCGGGCGAGTCGGCGGACCAGGCGATCGAGCGCCTCTCCGGGGATAAGACCCTTCCCTGGATCCAGGCTCCCGCGGGTTCCGAGGCCAAGGGCGCCGCGTCCCGCGAGGAGGCCCCCGTCCCCGAATGGCAGGCGCGCCTGGAGAAGCGCCTGGCTGACAAGGCCACCGTGGCCTTCCAGGGGGACAAGTTCTCCGTGGTGAAGGAGTACTTCGAGGGCCTGCTCGGCTGTCCCATCGTGGTGGACCGCCGCTTCAAGGACAAGGTCATGGACCTTCCGGTGCGCTTCCAGGCCAAGGACATGCCGGTCGGCCAGATCCTCGGTTGGATCGTCGGGAACGAGCTCGGGCTCCAGTTCGCTCCGGTCGAGGGGGCGCTCTACCTCTCCGATGCCGACGGGGTCGCGGACAAGGCCGGGGTCCTGGCCGTCTACGACGTGGGGGACCTGGTGTATGAGTCCCAGATGCCGGACTTCGTGGCTCCCCGCCTGGGGCTCCCGGAAGTGCCGGGCAGGGTCATGGGGCTGCAGGCGGAGCCGGACCTGGACGAGCCGGCCTCCCGGCCTCGCGGACTGACCCCCGAGCAGCTCGTGCGCATCCTGGAGCGCGCCACCGGGCTCAAGAGCGAGGACAAGGACAAGTAAGGTTGCGTCCCGGGCCCCGGAGGGCGTAGAGTATCGGGCATCCGAGGGGAGGGTTGCGACCGTGGCAAGCGGAGAGGCGTTCGGAGCGGACGTGGTCCTGTCGGACCTGCCGGCCAGGAACCTCCAGCAGGTCATGGACGCCGCCCTGGACGCCCTGGCCGAGGCCCGGGCCGTCCCGCCGGGGGGGCTCGCGATCCTTCGCAAGGCCCTCCGGGTCCGTGAGGCGGCCGGGGCCACCGCGGTGGGCAACGGCGTGGCCATGCCCCATGCCCGCGTGGCCTCCATCCGGCGCCTGGTCCTGGCCGTGATCCGGGTCAAGGCGCCCGGTCTGCCCCCGGCTCCCGACGGCAAGCCGGTGCGCATCGTGTTCTGTTTCCTCAGTCCTCTCAACGCGGGGGGGCATGACCACCTGGTCCTCCTCCAGCGCATCGCCCGGGCCTCCCAGGATCCGCTGTGGGTGAAGGGCGCCCTGGAAGCCACCGGACCCGGGGGGTTCGCCCATCACCTGAAGACCGGGGGGCATCGCTAGGGTTGCGGATAGGGCTGGCATCGGGGCCGGGCCCTCGTTAAGATGCGCCGCTTCGGGTTGGAAGCTAAGGAGTTGCGCATGCGATCCTTCCGGATTTTCGCCGTCACCCTCGCCCTGGCCGGCCTGCCCTGTTTCGCCGAAGACGGGCCCGAGGCCCCGGCTCCAGTTCCCGCTCCCGAGACCCCGGCTCCGCCTCCTGCCGCCGAGACTCCTGCGCCGGCTCCGGAGGCTCCCGCCCCCGCACCGGTTCCCGAGGCCGCCCCGGCGCCGACGCCGGTTCCCGCCCCGGCTCCGGCCGCCTATCCCTTCGAGGCCGAGGTCAGCGCCGACCGGGTGCGCGTGCGCGCCGGCGGCAACATCAACGAGCGTGAGATCAAGACCCTCGCCAAGGGCGACCGGGTCACGGTCCTGGAGGAGCAGTACGGCTGGTATCGCATCGCCTGCCCCGAGGGCTGCAAGGCCTGGCTGAGCGCCAAGCTCGTCTCCCCGGCGCCTTCCGAAGGCCCCGTCCAGGTCCAGGTCTCCCTGACCGGCGACAACGTCCAGCTGAGGGCCTCCGACAGCCCCAAGGCCAGCTCCATGGGCTCCTTCCCCAAGGGGACCGCCTTCCAGACGGTCCGGCGTCGCGGGGACTGGGTCGAGGTGCTCTGCCCCAAGGAGGCTTCGGCCTGGATCAACGCCAAGTACGTCGCCCCGCTCAACGGGGTGGTCCGCCCCCCCCTGTCCCCGCCGCGGGTCGAGGAGCCCCGTCAGCCCGAGCCGGAGCCCAAGCCCGCGCATAGGCCGGAGCACAAGCCCGCGCCCAAGCCGGCTCCCGCGACCGCGGAGCAGAAGGACTGGCAGCGCCTGGAAGCCGCCCGGGCGGACATGCTGCGCCTGCCCCTGGACAAGATGGACCTGGATCCCGCCATCGCCGCCTACCAGGCCCTGGCCGACCGTTGCCGCGCCGGCTCCCAGGACGCCCTGAGGGCCCGTTGCATGGCCCGGGTGGAGGAGCTGGCCGAGCGCCGCCGGGTTCGCGAGGAGATCCGCACCAGCATCGGGCAGGCCCGCGAGGACCTCCAGAGGAAGCTGGAGGAGATCAACGCGATCTACGAAAAGCGCCGCGAGGAGATCGAGAAGCAGTACCTGGAATCCCGCGTCCAGTCCCAGTTCACCGAGACGGGCTGGGTGGGCGGGGTGGGGCGCATGATCGGCTGCCCGGCCAACTACCGCCTGAACAAGGGCGGCCGCCACCTGTGCTTCCTGATTGTCGACAAGGACGAGACCGGAAAGGAGCCGTTGGACCTGAGACCGTTCTTCAACCACTACGTCGGCGTGATCGGCGAAAGGCATCATGACCCGGATTGGGGTGACCTGATCTACGTGAAGATGATCCAGGTCCTGGAGGAGCCCGAGACCCCCTAGACGAAGAAGCCTTCTTCCGCTACGCCGGCATCCCCCGGAGGATGTCGTGAACCCGTTGGAAATCGCCCTGCTGGCCCTGGCCGTCGTCGGCCTCGTCGTCTTTGCCGTGCTCTTCTTCCGTGAGCGCAGCCGCCTCTCCGCCCTCAAGACCGGTCTCCAGCGCGAGACCGAGCGCGTCCGCGCCGAGGCCGAGCTGGCGGCCAAGACCGAGGTCCTCAAGCAGCGGGAGCTCTTCGACCAGGAGCTGGCCCGGGGCCGCTCCGAGACCGAGGAGGCCCAGGCGAGGCTGGCGAAGCGCGAGGACGCCCTGGAGCGCAAGCTCGAGGGGATCTCCAAGAAGGAGCGCTTCCTCGAGAAGGGCGAGCAGTCCCTGGCCGAGCGCCGCGGCGAGATCGAGAAGAAGGAGCAGGAGATCTCCAGGTCCCTGGAGGCCGAGCGCCAGGCCCTGCAGAGCCTGGCCGGGCTCAGCCGGGAGCAGGCCCAGTCCCTGCTCATGAAACGGCTCGAGGAGGAGTCGGCGGCCGAGGCCTCGGCCCTGATCGACCGCGTCCAGCGCGAGGCCAAGGCCCAGGCCCAGGAGCGTTCCCGGGAGATCCTGGTCAACGCCATCCAGCGCTACGCCTCGGAGCACACCAACGAGCACGTGGTGACCTCCATGCCCCTGCCCAACGACGACGCCAAGGGCCGCATCATCGGCCGCGAGGGCCGCAACATCCGTGCCTTCGAGAAGGTCACGGGCGTCTCCGTGATCGTGGACGACACCCCGAACACCGTCCTGCTCTCCTGCTTCGATCCCATCCGGCGCGAGCTGGCCAAGCGCTCCCTGGAGAAGCTCGTCCTCGACGGCCGCATCAACCCGGCCCGCATCGAGGAGGTGGTCAAGGACACCCAGGGCGAGCTGGACAAGATCATCCTGGAGTCCGGCAAGCAGGCCGCCTACGCGCTGGGCGTCCACGGCCTGCACGCGCGCGAGGTCCCGCTCCTGGGCCGCCTGAACTACCGCACCACCTTCGGACAGAACGTCCTGGAGCACACCCTGGAGGTGGCCCAGCTCTGCGGCACCCTGGCGGGGGAGCTGGGGCTGGACGTCCAGCTGGCCAAGCGCGTCGGCCTCCTGCACGACATCGGCAAGGCCCTGGACCACGAGTCCGAGGGGAGCCATTCCTCGGTGGGCGCCGAGCTGGCCCGCCGCTGCGACGAGTCCCCGCTGGTCGTGAACGCCATCGCGGCCCACCACGGGGAGGTGCCGCCGGAGAGCCCCTATGCGGTCATCCTCGAGGCCGTGAACAAGATCTCCGGCCGCCGTCCCGGCGCGCGCAAGGAGAGCGCCGACCGCCTGGTCAAGCGCCTGCAGAAGCTGGAGGAGACCGCCAAGGAGTTCCCCGGCGTGCGGGAGGCCTTCGCCTTCCAGGCCGGCAAGGAGCTGAGGATCATGGTGGACCCCGGCGCGGTCGCGGACCGCGAGGTGGCCAAGCTCTGCCGGGATATCGCCCGCAAGATCGAATCCGCCCTGTCCTATCCGGGCGAGATCCAGGTCACCCTGCTGAGGGAGTTCCGGGGCCAGGGGCTGGCGCACTAGGGCCTTGGCCGTCCCTGCGGCCGCGCTGGCCCTGCTGGCGGCAGTCCTCTTCGGCGCGGGGGTCCCGCTCTCCAAGATCCTGCTGAAGGGCGCTTCCCCGGCCGCCCTGGCGCCCCTGTTCTATCTGGGGTCCGGAATCCTCCTGGCGTTGACGCGTCTCCTGTGGAAGGGGAGGGGCGGAACCCCGCTTTCCCGCCGGGACCTGCCCTGGCTGGCGGCCTCCACGCTGTGCGGAGGGATGCTGGCGCCTCTGATCCTGCTCTGGGGGCTTCAGCGGGTGGGCGGCCTGGCCTCCTCCCTCCTGCTGAACCTGGAGGGGGTCTTCACGGTCCTCCTGGCCTGGGCCCTGTTCCGGGAGAAGGTGGGGGGGCGGGTGCTCGCGGCGGTGGCCCTGGCTGCGGCCGGCGCCGTCTGGCTGACGGCGCCCCAGGAGGGAAGCACGACCCTGGCGGGTGCCCTGGCCGTGGCGGCCTCCTGCGCCTGCTGGGGCATGGACAATAACGTCACACGCCGCATTTCCGGCGCGGATCCCCTGGTCCTGGGCTTCTGGAAGAGCCTGGTGGCGGGCCTGGTGGGGGCCGGGATCGCCCTGGCCCTGGGCGTGGAGGTTCCGGGATGGGGCACGGTGCTGGGCGCGCTGGCGGTGGGGGCGCTGAGCTACGGGGCCAGCCTGGCCTGCTTCATCCTGGCCCTGAGGGGCCTGGGGGCCTCGCGCACGGCGGCCTATTTCGGGGTGGCGCCCTTTGCCGGGGCCCTGATGTCCATCCTCCTGCTGGGGGAGAGGCCCACGCTCGCGGTCGGAGGCGCCGGGGTACTGATGGCGGTGGCCGTCGGACTCCTGCTGGGGGAGGAGGCGTGGTATCCTGCCTCGCGATGAGCGGTATCGCGGGGGTCCTCC
>JAHFOU010000007.1:13561-19235 GCA_023261525.1 Planctomycetota bacterium
CCGGCCGATCCCGCCGAGCTGGCCTCCATGACCGCCCGCCTCCTCCGGTTCGGCCCTGACGGGATCGCCACCTGGGTCCGGGGCCCGGTCGCCCTGGGCCAGATCCTGAGGCGCACCGTCGCGGGGCCTTCCGGAGAGGTGGAGGCGCAAGGCGATCTGGCCCTGGTGGCCGATGCCCGCATCGACAACCGTGGCGACCTTGTGGGAGCCCTGGGGCTCGCCCCGGACGCCCCGGACGGCGCGCTGATCCTGGCCGCCTACCGCAGGTGGGGCGACGAGGCCCCGGACCACCTGCTCGGGGACTTCGCCTTCGCGCTCTGGGACGCCTCCCGTCGGCGCCTCTTCTGTGCGAGGGACCCTTTCGGCGTGAAGCCCCTCTACTACCACCTCCACCCGGGCGGACGTTTCGCCTTCGCCACCGAAACCGGGTCCCTTCTCGCCCTTGCCGGGGTCCCCTGGGAGTTCAACGAGGCCTGGATCTCCTCCCACTTCCGCCGTGAGCCCGGGCTCTCCCGCGAGGACACCTCCTACCGGGGCATCTTGCGCCTGCTTCCTGCCCATACGCTGTCCTGGGAATCGGGACGCGTTTCCATCCGACGCTACTGGGATTCGCTGCGGATTCCTCAGGTGCGCCTGGGTTCCGACGAGGCCTATGTGGAGGCGTTCCGGAGCCACCTCACCGAGGCGGTGCGTTGCCGGATGAGATCCCCCTTCCGGGTGGGCGCGGAAGTGAGCGGGGGGCTCGATTCCCCCTCGATCGCCTGCACGGCGCGGGACCTGCTGGCCCGCGGGGGGGGAGGGCTTCTGCCGACCTTCTCGCTCATCGCCCCGGACGTCCCGGACTGCGACGAAAAGGATGCCATCGAGCTCGTCCTGGCGCGAGGGGGGTTCGAGCCCCATTGGGTCCGTGCGGACACCCTCAGCCCCCTGGACGTCCTGGACCGCTTCCATGCTGTCACCGCTGCTCCCTGCTCCCTGCCCAACCTGGCCATGTCCTGGGCGCTTGCGGAGGGCACCCGGAAGGCCTCGGTGCGCGTCCTGTTCGGGGGGCTCGGCTCCGAGACCGACCAGGAGCAGAGGTTCAGGGATCAGTTCAAGTCCCTGATCCTCCGGGGTCGTTGGATCACCGCGGCCCGGGAGGTCCGTCTGAGGTCCCGGCGCCTGGGTTCCCCTCCCCTGCCCCTTCTCCAGGCCCGCCTCTGGGGAAAGGTCAAGAACCGCACGGTCGATTGGCACCGCGTGGAGGCGCTTCAGGGGCAGGTATTCGAAACCGCCGGCCCCCTCTTTGCCGCCTTCGGGATCGAGATGCGCTATCCCTATCTGGACCGCCGCCTGTTCGAGTTCTGCCGGGGCATCCCCCCCGAACAGCGCCTGGGCCAGGGCTGGGACCGCTGGATCCAGCGTCGCGCCATGAACGGGATCCTGCCCGATCCCGTCTGCTGGCGCCCCCTGCGTCGGGGATATGCCCCTCATTTCCTGCATGCCCTCCGGACCGACCGCGGGGCGGTGGAGCGCTTCTTCCACGAGGACCTCCCGCTCCTGTCCGCCTACACGGATCCCGAGGCGCTGCGCCAGGCCCATCGGAGCCTTCTGGAGGGACCCGTCCCGATTCCCACGGCGCTTCTTCTCTGGAAGGCCCTGTCCCTGTCCCGCTGGATCCGGGCGGCATCGCACCCCCTGACATCTGGTTGACAGCCTCCTTTCGTGGAGTATCATTCTGTACAGTATCCTGTACAGGAGATTCCCATGGCGACCAAGACGTATTCCCTGACCGAAGGCCGGACCCGGTTCTGTGAAATGGTCCGCGAGGCCGGAGTGGCCTATGACCGTTTCGTATTGACCAAGGATGGCAAGCCGACCGCCGTCCTGATGAGTTATGAGGAATACGAGGGCTTGCTGGAGACGATGGAGATCGAGCAGGATCCCAAACTGACCCGCGAGGTCCTGAAGCGCTTTGAGGACATCCGTTCCGGGAAGGCCAAGCTCATCCCCTTTGAGAAGGTCAAACTGCGGAAACGCTGATGCTCAAGCTGATCCTGGAATCCAGGGCTGAGCGGGAGTTGCAGGGGTTGCCGTCCCCGTATCGCGAGCGGATGCATGCCGCCCTTGCCCGCCTGGCCGCCGATCCCTTGGCCGGGAAACCCCTCACGGGAGCACACCGTGGCGTGCGCTCCCTCCGTGT
Source organism: Planctomycetota bacterium (assembly GCA_023261525.1). Lineage (GTDB taxonomy): Bacteria > Planctomycetota > SBBH01 > JAHFOU01 > JAHFOU01 > JAHFOU01. The sequence continues at coordinate 15,744 of JAHFOU010000007.1, forward strand.
GGGGGATTACCGGGCGCTCTACGTGGTCCAGGCATCCCAAGGGCGGGTGGTTGTCGGCCACATCGCCCATCGCCGAGAGGTCTACCGGTAGGCCCGGCCCTCCGCTATCCTCCCCGCATGCCCGTTCCTGAAGGGAGCCCCAAGCCCCTCACCGTCACCGAGCTCACCCGCATCCTCAAGGGGCTGCTGGAGGAGACCCTTACGCCCCTCTGGATCTCCGGCGAGGTCACCAACCTGAGGCTTCCGGCCTCCGGCCACGCCTACTTCACGCTCAAGGACGAGACCTGTCAGATCCGCGCGGTCGCCTGGCGCGGCACCATGGCCCACCTGCGCTTCCGGCTCCAGGACGGCATGGCCCTGCTGGGCTTCGGCCAGGTCGCGGTCTACGAGTCCCGCGGCGAGTACCAGATCGTCCTCCAGCGCATGGAGCCCCAGGGCGTCGGGGCCCTGGAGCTGGCCTTCCGCCAGATGAAGGAGAAGCTCGAAAAGGAAGGCCTCTTCGACCCCGCCCGCAAGCGTCCCCTGCCCTTCCTGCCGAGGCGCATCGCCCTGGTCACCTCCCCCAGCGGGGCCGCCGTTCAGGACATGCTCCAGCAGATCCTCACCCGCTTCCCGCCGGCCGAGGTCCTGGTCGTCCCCGTGCGCGTCCAGGGGGAGGGGGCGGCGCAGGAGATCGCCGCCGGCATCCGTCTCCTCAACGAGCACCGCCTGGCCGACGTCATGATCGTGGGGCGGGGCGGAGGGTCCCTGGAGGATCTCTGGGCCTTCAACGAGGAGGTCGTCGCCCGGGCCATCTTCGCCAGCCGCATCCCCGTCATCTCCGCCGTGGGGCACGAGGTGGACGTCTCCATCGCCGACCTAGTCGCGGACTGGCGGGCGCTCACGCCCACCGCGGCGGGGGAGAGGGTGGTGCCGGACCTGAGGGAATTGCTGGGTCGCCTGGAGACGCTCCAGGGATCCCTCAAGCGCTCGGCCCGCAACCGCTTCGCCTTGGCCCGGATGACCCTGGACGGCCTCCAGGAAAGCTACGGCTTCCGGCGCCTGACGGACCGCCTGCACGAGAAGGCCCAGTCCCTGGATGCGGCCCGGGAGGCCCTTTCGGAGGCGGCCACGGGGAGGATTTCCGAGGCCCGGGAGGGCCTGGACGTGCTGTCCCGCCGCCTGGAGGACCTCTCGCCCCTCAAGGTGCTGGGCCGGGGCTATTCCATCCTCCTGCGCCGGGACGGCAAGGCGGTGAGGGCCGCAGGCGAGGTCCGCGCCGGGGATCCCGTGAAGGCCCGGCTCGCCGAGGGCGTGCTGGACCTGAGGGTCGAAGGGGGTGCGCCCGCCCGCCGCCCGGCCCGGAAGGCTCCACCTCCTTCCGGGCCCGGCCTCTTCCGCGAATGAGGCTCCTCCTGCGGGTGAAGCCGGGCGCCGCCCGGACCCGAGTGGTCGGCCGCTACGGGGAGCGGCTCAAAGTGGAGGTGGCCGCCCCCCCCGAGGGTGGGAAGGCCAACGCCGCCCTGCTGGACTTCCTTTCGGAGCGCCTGGGTGCGGCGGTCTCCCTTTCCGGGGGCATGGCCTCCCGGGACAAGGCCGTCCTCGTCGAGGGGCTTGACGCGGACGAGGCGATGCGGAGACTGATGCCCCAACCCAGGAGGACCGCATGACGACCCTGCACGACCGAGTCTCCGAGGCCGCCCGCGCGCTCAAGCGCCGCATGGGCGCCTTCCGCCCCCGCGTGGGCATCGTCCTGGGCACCGGCCTGGGCGGGGTGGCCAAGCGGATCAAGGCCAAGGGCCGCCTGCCCTACGGCCAGGTCCCCCACTTCCCCGCCTCCACGGTCCAGGGCCACTCCGGCCGCCTGGTCTGGGGCACCCTGGAGGGGACCCCGGTCCTTGCCATGGAGGGCCGCTTCCACGTCTACGAGGGGCATTCCCTGGAGCAGATCACCCTGCCCGTGCGGGTGATGCGGGCGCTCGGGGCGAAGACCCTGCTCGTCTCCAACGCCTGCGGGGGGCTGAACCCCCAGTTCCAGGCCGGGGACCTCATGCTGATCGAGGACCACATCAACCTCATGGGCGTGAACCCCCTCATCGGCCCCAACGACGAGCGCCTGGGGCCCCGCTTCCCCGACATGAGCGAGCCCTACTGCCTGGATCTCATCGCCAAGGCCGAGAAGGCCGCCCTGAAGCACGGCATCGGCACCCACCGGGGGGTCTATGTCGCCGTCTCCGGACCCAACCTGGAGACCCGGGCCGAATACCGCATGCTCCGGGGCATGGCCGCCGACGTGGTCGGCATGTCCACCGTGCCCGAGGTGATCACCGCCGTCCACGCCGGGATGAAGGTCCTCGGCCTTTCCATCATCACGGACCGCTGCCTTCCGGACGCCCTTAAGCCGACCACCCTGGCCGAGATCATCCATGTAGCCAACCAGGCCGAGCCCAAGCTGACCGCTATCGTGAGGGAAGTGGTGAAGGGGTTGTGAAATCCACCAGTGCGAGGGGAAACGTCTCACGGTCATGACAGCCCGTAAACTATATTTGTCCAAAGGGTTGCGTCATTCCGATGCCTTGGAAACTTCGGGGTATGATGTTTGCTCTATCCCGGTCGGCTCGTAAGGAGGGTCCGTCATGACCTTGCAAATGCGGTTGGGGGTTCTTGCCCTGGGAAGCCTGATGGTCCTGGCACCGGTCCGGGCCGAGGGGCCGGCCGCCCTGAGTCCCCAGCAGCAGGAGGAGCTCAAGAAGCTCCACGACCAGCTCTGGGAGGAAGGGTACTCCGACGAGGCCATCGAGAAGGCCGTCGCCGAACGCAAGGCCGGGATGTCCACGGCTCCCCAGGCGGCCGCCCCGGAGCCTGCCAAGCCCCAGGGGCTTGAGGCCAGGATCCTGGAGGTGCTCGACGATGCCGTGCAGAAGGGCATCTTCGACGACCGGTTCGCGGACGGCCTGGAGGACAAGTACTACCGTGGCCTGGGTGGCAAGTCGGGCCAGGATGCGGTCCGGTACCAGGAGACCGCCCTCCATACCTATCTTGCCCCGGCCGTCTGGGTGGCCTGGCATTACCGGGAGGCCAAGGGCGATGTCTCCCAGCTGAAGTGTTCCCGGGCGAAGGATCTCCTGCAGGCCCGCAAGACCTGCCGGGAGAAGAAGCTGGACCCCGCCGCCACCCTGGAGGAGATGCGGCGCAACTTCCCCAAGTTCCCCGAGGGGGCCTTCGAGCTTACGGACGATTTCCTGAAGAATGCCGCCATGAAACCGGGGGTCGGGGCCGATCCGGCCTCTCCGGAAGCGGGAGCGGGAGGCAGCGCGGGCGGCTCCCCTTCCGGGACGCCCGGCGCCTTTTCCGAGGAGGAGGTCGATGAGGTGGTGGACGACCTGATGAGGAAGGAGTTCGGCGATTCCAACTAGGGGGATCCCGCGCGACGCCCTCGCCCTGGCCCTGCTCGTCCTCCTGCACTGCGCCCTCTTCGAGGGGGGCCTGGGCGGGAGCGACGGGTGGGGCTAT
>JAHFOU010000201.1 GCA_023261525.1 Planctomycetota bacterium
TAGGTGAAGGCGCGGCGCTGGCGGCCCCCGTCGACCAGCTGGATGGGCTTGCCGTTCACCAGGTTCACGATGAACTGGGTGAGGACCCGGCTGGAGCCCTCCTTGGGCGTCTGGAGGGAGTCCAGCTTGGGCCCGATCCAGTTGAAGGGGCGGATCAGGGTGTAGTGGGCCCCCCGCTCCTGCCCGTAGGCGGCGATGACCCGGTCCATGAGCTGCTTGGAGATGGAGTAGATCCAGCGCTGCTTGGAGATGGGCCCCACGACCAGGTTGCTGGTGTCCTCGTCGAACTCGGCGTCCGGACACATCCCGTAGACCTCCGAGGTCGAGGGGAAGATCACGCGCTTGCCGTAATGGAAGGCCTGGCGGACGATGCGGAGGTTCTCCTCGAAATCCAGCTCGAAGACCCTCAGCGGGCGCTTCACGTAGGCCGCCGGCGTGGCGATGGCCACCAGGGGGAGCACCACGTCGCACTTCTTGATGTGGTACTCGATCCACTCCTTGCTGATGGAAATGTCCCCTTCCAGGAAGTGGAAGCGGGGATCCCCGAGCGAGTGCTCGAGCTTGTCCGTGGCAAGGTCCATGCCGTAGACCTCCCAGGGCGTGTCGTCCAGGATGCGGCGCACGAGGGCGTTGCCGATGAAACCGTTGACGCCCAGGATCAGGACCTTCTTCATCGCTGGTTCTCCTTGTCATTCCGCCCATGGACCTGACGCACAATGAAACGCGGCCGACGCCGTACCTCGGCGTAGATGCGGCCCAGGTATTCCCCGAGGAGGCCGAAGGCCAGGAACTGGGCCCCCACGAAGAAGAAGAGCACGGCGAACAGGGTGAACACCCCTTGCCCGGCCCAGTCGGCGCCGAAGTAGAGGCGCAGGGCCAGCAGGAGGACCCCGAACAGGGCCCCCGCCAGGAAGGTGATGCCCCCGAACCAGGTGAGCGCGCGGATCGGGAACATGGAGAAACCGGTCAGGATGTCGAACTGGAGGCGCATGAGGCCCGCGAAGTTGTACTTGGAGTGGCCCGCCCCGCGCTCGGCGTGCTCCACGGGCACCTCCACGATGCGACGGGCGAAGACGTGGGCCAGGGCCGGGATGTAGGAGGAGAGCTCCCCGCACTGGGCCATGGCGTCCACCACCTCGCGCCGGTAGCCGCGGAGCATGCAGCCGTAGTCGTTGAGGCGGATACCCGTGGCCTTGGACACGATGCGGTTGTTGAGCCAGGAGGGGAGCTTCCGGGCCCAGGAGTCCTGGCGGAACTTCCGCCAGCCCCCGGCGGCGTCGGCGCCCTCCTGGAGGGCCTTCACGATCTTGGGGATCTCCTCGGGCGGGTTCTGGAGGTCGGCGTCCAGGGTGACGACGAACTCGCCCCGGGATTCCCTGAGCCCCGCGAAGACCGCGGCGTGCTGGCCGTAGTTCCGGTTGAACTCCACGATGCGGACCTCGGGCCGCTCGGCCGCATAGCCCTTCAGCATCTCGAAGGATCTGTCCCTCGAGCCGTCATCGACGTAGATCAGCTCCCAGCCCCCCCCCAGGCCTTCCAGGGCGGCGACAAGGCGGCGGTGGAGCTCGGGGAGGTTGCCCTCCTCGTTGTAGACCGGGACGACGACGGACACCTGCGGAGCCATGCTCACCCTCACTTCCTCGAAATCCAGACCAGGACCTCGTGCTTGATCTTCACGGCCTTCAGGACCTTGAAGCCCCCGGCCAACGCGGGTTCCTTGCGCAACCTCGCCTCCAGCGCCTCGGGCGTCCGCTCCAGGACACCTTGCACCAGGGCCATGCGGCCCGGGGAGGTGGAGATCCAATCGTCCAGGGCCTCCAGGTTCTTGAGGGCCGGGATGACCTGCTTCCGCTCGAAGGCCGCCGCCCCCCGCACCGGCTCGCTCAGGTCCATCCCGGCCAGGCTCTCCCCCCCGACCTCACGGACCAGGGCCCCGACATCGGTCTTCGCGGAAGACCTGGGCATGGCGATCCCCCACACCAGGATGCCGCCCAGGGCTACGGCCGTCAGGGCCCGGCGGCCCCAGATCCCCTCCATCCTCGGGGCCGCCAGAAGGGCCAGGGCCGGGAAGGCCGGCACCAGGTAGAGTCCCCGCTTGCTGGTGACCAGGGAGAGGAGGATCAGGCTGGAGAGGAACCAGGCCAAGGCGAAACGGACGTTGGCCATGCCGTCCTTCACCAGCCTCCAGACCAGGACGGGGATCAGGAGGGTCCAGGGCGCGAAGTCCGTCACCAGGTAGCCGAGGTAGGCGTAGAAGGGCGCGGCATGCTCCACGCGGCTCCCGGAGCGGCGGATCTGGTCGCCCCAGTAGGCGGTCCAGGCCTCCGGCCTCTGGTGCAGGGCCCAGAGCCAGATCCCGACCGGAAGCAGGCCCGCCAGGATCCAGGGCAGGGCCTTGGGGATCTCGCCGCGGCGCTCCCAGAGCATCCAGGTTCCGAGGGCCGCGCCGGGCAGGATGACGCCGATGGGCCCCTTGCTCAGGAAGGCCAGGGCCATGGCGAAGCCGGACAGGAGCCAGTTCCGGTGCCGTCCGGCGGCCATCGCGAGGGCGATCCAGCAGAAAAGCCCGGCGTCCACCAGGCAGGTGTGGCCGATGTCGAGGAAGGTCCAGGAAGTCCCCAGGATGCAGGCCGCCGTCAGCCCTCCCATCCAGGCGGTGAGACCTATGGCGCCCAGGCAGAAGAGCGCCGAGGGGATGCGCACGGCCGTCTCCGGGCGGCCCGGCCAGAGCTTCAGCGCGAGGGCGGCGGCGGCATAGGAAAGCGGCGGCTTCTCCAGGAAGGGCTCCCCGTTCAGGGTCGGGACCACGACATCCCCGGACACGGACATCTCGCGGGCGATCTCGGCGTCCCTCGGCTCGTCGGGAAGCCTCAGGCCCCGGCCCGCCTGGCCCACCATGAAAAGCCCGACCACCGCGATGAGAAGAAGCTTCATCGCACCAGCTCCGCCGCAACCACGTCCTTGTCCCCCACCCGTCGGGCCAGGGGGGCCCCCAGCTTGGCGTGCAGGGGAGGATTCCACTGGGCCAGGCGGTCATAGTCCCGCTTGCGCATCAGGACCAGGGCGTCGGGATGGGCCCGGAAGTACACCTCCAGGCGCTGCCCTCCCCCCGCGTTGGCGTCGATGTGATCCAGGCGCTTCTTGGCATAGTAGGGATAGGCCGCCTGGAGATCGTCCCCGTAATAGGCCAGGGTGCGGTTCTCCGCCATGCGTGCCGCGGCCTCGGCCAGAGGCCTCGCGCTCTTGATCCTGTCCACCATCGGCAGGGCCAGGAGGACCGCCGCCAGATAGAAGGCCGCCAGGGCCGGTCCCGTGGCGGGCGTGCAAGTCAGGGCGGCCGCGCAGACCGCCGCGGCCACGGCCAGCCCGAGACAGGGCGCCTGAAGTCCCGGCAACAGCCAGGCCCCGGCCCCCAGGACCCCGGCCAAGAGGATCAGGAAGACCAAGGTGACGCGGGCCGTCCAGCGCTTGAGCCCGGCACCTTCCTCCACAGCCCAACCGGCCAGCAGGGCCGCGCCCGGCATCAGCGGAAGGAGGTACTTCTCCTGCTTCACGGAGGAGGCCGACAGCAGGGCCAGCATCCCCAGGCTCCAGCCCAGGGCCAGCCCCAGGGCCGGCCTGTCCCGTCGGGCCTTCCAGGCCAGGGGGATCGCCGCGAGAAAGGGCAGGACCCAGGGGAAGAGGTTGGCCAGGGCCGGCAGGTAGTAGAGCGGGCCATGGGCGTGGCTCTCGGTCTTCAGGGCGCGGAAGTTCTGGGTCCAGAGCACCTCCACGAAGAAGGCCTTCCCGGCCTTCTGGTACACGATCCAATACCAGGGCACGGCGACGGCCAGGACGACGAGGCCCCCCAGGATCCAGTGCCTGAGGAAGCGCAGGGGATTCCGCCCCAGGACCAGCCCTGCCCCGACCAGGCTGACGATGACCAAGGCCCCGCCGAGAGGCCCCTTGGCGAGCAGGGCCAGGCCCAGGGCGGGAAAGCCCCACCAGGCCGGGGGCCTGCCGTCCACCAGGGGCCGGGCCAGGGCGAGCAGGGCCAGGGTGACGAAGCAGGCGAAGGGCATGTCGGTCAGGAGCCAGTGGCCTTTGAGCCACCAGAGCGGCATGGTCAGGAGGGCGAGGGCGGCGGAGAGCCCGGCCGCCCGCGAGAGCCAGAGGGCCCCGGCGGCATAGATCGCCAGGGCGGCGGCCACGGCGCAGAGGGCCGAAGGCAGGCGGGCCGTCCAACCGTTGATCCCGGTGCCGGTGGCCTTGGCGAGGCCTGCGACCATCCAATACAGAAGGGGTGGCTTCTCGGCGTAGCGGACGCCGTTGCGGGTGGGGACGACCCAGTCCCCGCTCTGGAGCATCTCCCGGGAGATCAGGGCGAAGTCGGGCTCGTCGGGCTCCCAGAAGTCCCGGGTCCCCAGGCTCCATCCGAAGAGCAGGGCCCCGAGCAAGGCCAGGGCCAGCAGGTCCTTGCGGCGCATGGCCGGGATCCTAGCAGGCGTCGGATGACGGCCGCGTGACGACGGGATTAAGGTTTCGTCATCCTGGAAGCATGATCTGGAACACGCTCCCCTCCCCCGGCACGCTTTCCACGAAGGCATGCCCGCCGTGGGCGCCGGCTACCCACTGCACGAAGGCAAGACCAAGGCCGTTTCCCCCCTCCGGGGAGCCCGGAACGCGGTAGAAGCGCTCGAAGACCCGGCGCTGGTGCTCCGGCAGGATTCCCATGCCGGTATCCGCCACGGACAGCATCCCCGATTCGGCCTTGAGGGTGACTTTACCCTTCGCCGTGTGCCGGATCGCGTTCTCCAGCAGGTTGGCCAGGG
>JAHFOU010000008.1:0-6449 GCA_023261525.1 Planctomycetota bacterium
CTCCACGGCGGCGTACCGGGAGTCCATCGTCCAGGCCCTCGACGTCTGCCTCGCCGCAGGCTTGGACGAGGTGGTCGTCACGACGGGGGGCAAGAGCGAGCAGTACGCCCAGCAGCACCTGAAGGAACTGCCCGAGACGGCCTTCGTCCAGATGGGGGACTTCGTGGGCTTCACGCTGAGGACCTGCAAGCGCAAGAAGCTGCGCCGGGCCACCATCGCGGGGATGATCGGGAAGCTGTCCAAGATGGCCAAGGGCAAGATGCAGACCCATGCGGCCGGCTCGGAGGTGGACATGGGGCTTCTGGCCGAGATTGCGGCGGAGGCGGGGGCTTCCCCTGCGGTTGTTGAGCAGGTGAAGGCGGCAAATACCGGACGCCACGTCGGCGAGATCGTGATCGCGGCTGGGGTGAAGGGCTTCTTCGATGCGGTGTGTCAGCGGGTGGCCGCAAACGCCGCCAAGCATGCCGGGGGCGGCCTGGCGGTCCGGGTCCTCCTGGTGGATTTCGACGGGAAGCTGCTGGGGAAGGCGGAATCAGGCGGATGAAGCCCGGCGTCCCCTGGAAGAAGATCCTCCTCATCGGAGGCATTCTCCTGGCGCTCCTGATCAGCGGCCTGGTCGGTTTCGTTGCCCTGATTTTCCATCTCCTCCGCTCCTCCGATGCGTATCAGCAGGCCATGGCCAAGGCCCAGGCCGACCCCCGGGTGGCCCAAGCCCTGGGCGCCCCGTTCCAGCCGGACTGGTACCTCCTGGGTTCGGTCAACCTGGTGAACGACGGCGGCCACGCCGACCTCCTGATCCCGCTGAGGGGAAAGACCCACAGCGGCCGTCTCCATGTGGTGGCCTCGAAGGCCGCGGGGGCCTGGACCCTGAACACCCTGGACCTGGTGACCATGAAAGATCCGGACACATCCGTTACACTCCCCCTCCTTCCATGAACAAGGTTCTTGTCGTCGGCATGCATGACAACGGCCCCGCCGGGATCGGGGCCGATCTGGTCCGTCGCATCGGCGAGGCCGAGTTCCTGGTCGGCGGCCAGCGCCACCTCGATTTCTTCCCCCAGTCCAAGGCCGAGAAGCTGGCCCTGCGCACCAACCTGAAGGAGGCCGTGGCCACGGTCCAGGACCGCATGGCCACGAAACGGGTCGTGGTCCTGGCCTCGGGCGATCCCCTCTTCTTCGGGATCGGCAAGCACCTCGTCTCCCGGTTGGGGGCGGACCATCTGGAGATCCACCCGGCGCCCAGCACCATGCAGGTGGCCTTCGCCCGGGCCTGCGAGGGCTGGGAGGACGCCGCCCTGGTCAGCGTGCACGGCAAGCCCCTGTCCAACCTGGACGCTCCGGCCCAGGAGGCCGTGAAGATCGGCGTCTTCACCGACGACAAGAACACCCCGGCCGTCATCGCCCGCCACCTGATCGGGCTCGGATGCGGGGACTTCAAGGCCGTGGTCTGCGAGAGTCTCGGCGGGACGGACGAGAAGGTGACCCGCTACGGGAGCCTGGAGGCCCTGAGCCGGGCCGAGACGGGGGATCTCAACGTCCTCATCCTGGTCCGCAAGGAGGCGGACGCCGCTGCCGCGCCGGCCTTGGACCCCCAGGCCGTCCCGGTCGTGGGCATCCCGGACGGGATGTTCCTCTACCGCCAGCCCAAGAAGGGGCTCATCACCAAGGTCGAGGTCCGGGTGGTGAGCCTGGCGCGGATGTCCTTGAGGCCGGGAGACACCGTCTGGGACATCGGCGCCGGTTCGGGCTCCGTGTCGGTCGAGGCGGCGCGGCTGGTCGGCTCCAAGGGCCGCGTGTTTGCGATCGAGAAGAACAAGGAAGATTACGATCTGATTGCGGAGAACCTCCGGCGCTTCGGCGTCCTCGATCGTGTCACCGCGGTGAATGCGAAGGCGCCGGAGGGGATTGAAACGTTCGATGCGCCGGATGCGGTCTTCATGGGGGGCTCTGGAGGCGAGATGACCACCATCCTGAACATCGCGAAGTCCCGACTCAAGCCTGGGGGGCGCATCGTGGTGAACGCGATCACGGCGGAGAGCTTCGCGGGCGCGACGGGATGGTTCAAGACCTCGGGCCTGGCCTGGGAGATGACGATGCTGAACGTCTCCCGCTCGGCGCCCATCCTGGACATGACCCGCTTCGAGGCCCTCAACCCGATCTTCGTGGTGAGCGGGGTCTCCTAGCCGCCGAAGGACTTCAGCGCCTGGGCTGCCTCCTCCAGGGTCTTCTGGAAGTCGGGATCCTCCTTCCGGTTGGCATACTCGATGTCCTCACGGTAGATCTGGAGATACTGGATCGGCGCCGTGCCGGCGCGGCCTGAGAACCTCTCCCCGGCCGGCGTGTCGTTGAAGAAGATCTTGAGGACATTGCGGAGGCCCTCCAGCGGGGTGATGTCCGCCTCCGCTTCCTTCGGCTCGGGTTTCCCCGTCTTGTGCCCCTTGCGTTTCCGGTGGGGGTCCCCGACCTTCCCTGGATGCTGGGAGAGCGCGCTGTTGAACTGGGCCCCGCCCAGGATGCGCGGGGAGAAGGACGTATCCCCGCTCAGGTCCTTGACCCCGCGGATCCCGCCTGCCTCCTCCCGGTTGGCCTGCATGCCGCTGGTCTGGGTAGCCTTGAGGTTGCTCCCTGTTTTCGTCTTGGAGTCGGAGAACCAGGCGACCAGCGCGTCCCGCGCCACCTGGGCCTCGCCCTTCCCGGAGTCCAGGAGGCCGCTCCCACGTGTCAGCACCAGGGTCTTTCCCTCGAAGAGGCGGGCATAGGTCCCGACCGCCTGCTTCCAGGCTTCGAGCACGGGGGCGTTGAGATCCGTCCCGGCCTGCCCGGTCGCCTTGAGGAGACGTTGCCAGGTCTGGAGGTCCTCCGGGTTGTGGGCCGGGAGGCTCATCTCGACGGAGACGGAGGTGGGCCCCCCGACGGCGATCGAGACGACGGCGGGGTCCGGATTCCAGCGACGGGCGACCTCCGCGAGGAACCTGGACCAGGCCTCCTGGTAGGGCCGGCTCCAGGGGAGGGGAAGCTCCCGCTTCTCGCTTCGGTTGGGGCCGTAGGGGATGGTGAAGGTGGCCTTGCCGCAGTCCTTGCCCTCGGCGGCCGGGAGGCGGTCCAGGAGCCAGCGAGGCGTGAAGAACCCGGGCACGAGGATGAGCTGGACCTGCTTGTGGCGCTTGGAGGCCGCGGCGACGGTCTGCTCCAGGCGCTCCAGATGGTATTCCCCCTCCTTGGGCTCGAGGTTCTCCCAGCGTTCCCGGATGGCGACGCCGGAGACGGCGGGATTGTCGAGAAGGGCGTCCAGAGCCTCCGGGCTCCAGTCCTTCTCGGGGTCGTTCACGGGATAGACCGCGAAGATCCCCTGCGGCGTCGCGACATGGGTCACAGCCTGTCCGGACGAGCCGTCGCCCGGCGATTCCGCGACAGCGGCTCCAAGGATCAGGACGACGGCGGATGCGAAAATCCTCAGGGTCACGGATTTCCTCCTGGATGGACAACAGGTTCTTCCGAGGGAAGGTCCTCGCTTAGACAGGACAGCATCCTCAGCCAGTGGGTCCCGTCCTTCCCTGAAGGCGCATAGGTGTCATGCCCTCCCAGGTCCAGACGGATCCCGATGCCCCGGCGCTTGGCGAGGATCTCGTCGTCGGTCATCTCCGGGTGCCGCTTCTTGGTGGCCTGCATTTGGGACAGCTTCATCTTGTCCTCCTTGCTCCATTCCGGGCCCGAGTCGTAACGGTCGTCCCCGGCGGCATCCAGCAGGATCCCGATCCCCCGGATGTTCCCGCCGCCCTGGCCACAGCCGATCTTGAAGCCTTTGCTGAGCGGGGTCCGGCTGATCGCATACCGGTCGTTCCCACCTCGGTCGATGAGGAAGGCCGTGGCGTAGTCGTGGCCCCAGCCCTGGCCGCCGCCTCCCGTGAGCTTGTAGGCGTCGTTCCCGCCGAGGTCCACCACCAGGCCCGTCCCGAAGTGCAGGCCGACGCCCTGGCTGTAGTAGTTCGCGTCGTAGACGTCGTCCCCGCCGCCGTCCCAGAGGAGGCCGAAGGAGAGCCAGTAGCCCAGGCCCTGGGCCATGCCGCCCTGACCGGTGTCGTAGACGTCGTTGCCGGAGGCGTCCAGCAGGCATCCGACCCCGCCCGGCAGGCCGGTGCGCCAGCCCCATCCGAAGCCCTGGGAGCGGGATTTCGTGCGGCCGGTGCTTCCCTCCTCGGCCTCGTCCAGGTCGTCCCGGTAGTGTCCCCCCGCCAGGTAGTGGTCGTCCCCGCCCCGGTCGGCCAGGATGCCCACGGCCAGGACGAAGGCGAAGCCCTGGGCGTCCAGGTCCGCCTGGTAGCGGTCCTGCCCCGCGTCGTCCAGGAGCAGGCCGAAGCCCGCGAGGCCGGCGCCCTGGGTGTGGGTGGCACCCCGGTAGGCGTCGTTCCCGTCCGCGTCGTGGAGGACGCCCCAGCCGAAGATCCCGCACCCCAGGGAGAGGTGGGAGGCCACGTAGCGGTCGTCCCCGCCGAGGTCGAGAAGGAGGCCCACTCCGAAAAGCCCCGCTCCGAGGGCGAGCGGCTTCTCGGCCAGGTACAGGTCGTCCCCGCCGAGGTCCACGAGGCAGGAGAGGGGGTCTCCCGTCGTGCCGTCCGCCGCCGCGTAGCCTCCCTCCCAGGAATCGTTCCCGCCGAGATCCAGGGCCAGGAGGACGGGGTGGGAGGGGGCGGGATGGTGGGTGGGGCCGTTTCCGGCGACCACGATCAGGCCCAGGGAGGTCTGGATCTCGATGCGGGCCTCGGGGGGGAGGGCGTCGCGGGGGAGCTCGGCGAGCTTGCGGACCGCGAAGGCCAAGCGGGCCGCGGCGCAGGCCATTTTCTCCGCGTGGAACTGTTTCAGAGCCTTCTTGGGCGGCGTCTTGCTCGGATCGGGGAATCCCATCTCCCCGGCGAGGGGGCCTGCCGCGATCCCGAGCAGGGACCCGGCGGCGGCGCGCATCTCCTCGGGGGAGAGGTCCGAGGTCGCGGCGAGGGCGTCCCTGCGGGCATAGGCCGCCTGGGAGAGGTAGGTCGTGATCGGGGCGCGGAGGGGCTCCGGGAGGGCCTTCAGGGCCTCGATATCCTCACTCGAGATCGCGAAGTAGATGCCGAGATCCGGGGGGGCATCCTCCGCAAGGAGGGAAGCCGTGAAGCCGATCTTCTTCTCCAGCGGGTCCGCGGCGAGCAGGGCCGCGGCGATGCGGTCGGCATGTTCGGGAGCCTTGAAGGGGTGGTCCAGGCATTCCCGGAGGATGGCCGGGACCCCGGGATCGTCCAGCAGGGGGACCATGGCGCGGATCTCGGCCAGGTACCCGCTGGAGGCGAGGTCGGGCCTCTCGGTCAGGGCGCCCAAGCGGGCGATCCCGGCCTCCAGCCGTTGCCGGTCCCCGGAGGGCAGGGAACCAGCGGACGGAGCAGGATCCGAGGCGAGGGACGGGAAGGTCATGATGGCCAGGGCCAGGCTTGCCAGGCTTCGGATCCGTGGGTTCATGGCGTGGGGTCCTTCCATGCGGTCAAAAGGGGGGCATCGCATCGTTCATAGAACAAGGTCACATCGTCCAAGACGGGGGAGTCCAGGATCGGGGTATCGGGTCCCAGGGAGCTGATACGGCGGAACACCACCTGAAGCCGGAAGGGGGCCGGGCCCTGGACGCCGGGGCGCCAGTCCGGACGGGTCGGGTTCCATCCGGTCGCGAGGACGGAGCGGCTCCGGTTCTCGTCTCCGAGGTATCCCGTCCCGTCCAGGTCCAGGAGCGCCAGTTCGGGATAGTCGCCGGGGAGTTCGGAGGGCCTGTACCAGGTCCAGCACACCCGCCGGAGCCTGGATCCCGCGGGAAGCGGAAGGGGGGCCGAGACGTACGCGGCCGCCTCGTCTGCGACGGCCCCGTACCCAAGGCCGGAGTACTCGGACCCGCGGTAATAGCGGCCCTCATGATGACGGTTCAGGGCGAAGCCGGAGGCGGCATCCCAGCAGTTCCCGAAGTCGTAAAGGGCGAACTCGTCCAGCGTCGCGTCCGCCCCGTTCTTGGAGGGGTTGTCCACGCCGTTGTCCGTGCCGTCGTAGGGCTGGTCGCCCCGGTTCCCGCCCAGCCCCAGGCGATGGGGGCCTTGGCCGTCGGGAACGGTGATGTCGGTGGCGAAAGCCGGATCGTTGAATCCGAAGCTCGAATAGCGGGAGTTGAAAGCAAGATCGGCGGGTCCCATGCCGTCGTTCACGATGAGGGCGGCGGTCTTCTCGCAGAGCGCCGCCTCGAAATCGTAGTAGAGGGTCATCAGGTGCCAGCGGTGCTCTTGCAGAAGGTTGTCGTTCGTGGGGAACTGGTACTCGTGGTTGACGTCGTCGCCGCTCCCCGTCTCGAATTGGAAGACGGGGCTGTCGGACCACCACCAGTTCCCCTGGGCGATGAGGCCCAGCAGGAAGAACTGGTTGGGGGCATTCCCGTACGTGTA
>JAHFOU010000008.1:6459-19213 GCA_023261525.1 Planctomycetota bacterium
TTGGTCCACCGGAGGTAGGGATGGGAGGTCCCCCTTCCCGCGCTGGCGGGCTTGACCCAGAAGGAGAAGAGCCCATGCAGGCCGTTCGCATTCCCCTGGCTCCGGTAGGCGGGGGTGCGGTTCCGCTCCGAGTAGCAGCCGTCGGGGTAGAGGGTGTTGAACGGGGTCAGGGCCAGGAGGCTGCAGGTCAGTTCGGAGGTCATCACCTGCTGGCCGTCGGTCAGGTTGCGACGTTCGGGGCCATCGGCGACGTCCAGGTCGAAGCCATCGTCAAACCTCGCCAGGAGCTTGAGGTCCTGGGTCGTGGCCGTGATCCCGTACCAGGCGTCGTCGGCGGTCTCAAGGGTGGCGAGCTGGAGGCTGCCGTCGTACTCCGCGGGATTGAGCGTCAGTCCCGAGCCCGTCCGTGCATCCACCCAGGGCTCCGGATAGAGCTGGAGGGAGACTCCGTTGGAGGCCCCCGTCATCCAGGTGCCTGGATCCTGGGGCCTCAGGTCGAGGCGGTGCCCCCAGGTCTTCTCCCTCCCGCGGCTCTGGCTGAGGAAGTTCGCGGAACCCGGCAGACGCGGGGATCCGGCGTCCCCGGCGAATTCCCGTTGGGTGGTGAGACGCAGCAGGGAGGGGCCCTTCCGGAAGGCCCGGATCTCCCGTCGAGCCTTCAGGCGTCCCGAGGGGTCCAGGCACCGCCCCTCGCTGAGGATCTCCATGCCGCAGGAGGGGGCCAGCTCGAACTCCGTGGAGTAGAGCAGCAGGTCGCTCTTGTCGACCCGCTTCCAGAGGGTCGTGTTGGGATTGAACTTGTTCAGGTCACTGTTGGGATTGAAGTTGGCCTTCAGGGTGTCCTTCTTGGCCTGGATGGCATCCTGCCGCCAGGAGGAGGGCGGTGCGGAAAGCACGCTCAGGCCGTCGCAGAACGCGTTCCACTGCGCCCAGGTGTCCAAATCGCTGGGACAGGTGAGGAGGGCCTCGGCAACGAGATGGGTCTCGTCCAGGGGGGAGCCGGTCGATCCGATCTCGACGGATTCCGAGATCCCCAGGAAGCCCGCGCCGGCGCGGCGCAGATGCACGCCCTTCAGTCCACCCAGGAGGGCGATCAGGACCGGGCGCCGGTGGCGGGCCCAGCCCAGCCAGACGGGGGCGCGCGGCTCCAGATCCGGTCGGGGTTCCCCGGTGGAGGCGGATCTGTGGGCCGTCTTGTACGAGGCCCAGGTCGGGAAGTTCTTCCCGGTCGCGCCGAGCATGGTGTTCTCCGCGTTGGGCCGGATGACCTTCCGGTCCACGAAGGCCTGCAGGGTCAAGTAGGGCACCAGGACGTCCAGCTTGTTCTGGCTTCCGCCCAGGGCCAGATCCCGGATCTCCTCGAGGCTCTGCCATCCTCCCTGGGGACGTGCCGTGACGAGCGCCTGGCCGTCCGCTCGGGTGACCGGGCCGTCCCCGGTCGCCCCGTCCTCCTCGTCCAGGGCGTCGGCCAGGTTCCCCAGGATGCGTTTGAGGACGGCGTCGTAGGTGCCGGGGTGCTCTCCGGACGAGCTGAGGTCCCCGTCGTTCACGTAGAGGCCACCGGACCGGATCTTGAGGGCGTAGGTGTTCCCCTCCGGGGAAAGGTCCCCCGTGAGGAGGCCGGAGTAGCCCCGGGAGCGTCCATCGACCTCCGCGAGCCTGGGGGCGCCGTCGAGATTCCGGAAGAAGCTTGGGCGCAGGGCGTACCGCACGGGGCAGGCGTCGGTGTCCAGATGCGCCGGGCGGTAGCCCTCCGCAGCCGTCTCCGGACCGTCCAGGAGCCTGTCGCCGTTCCAGTCCTCGCCGCCGTAGCGGGAGGCATCGGCCTCAGGATCCTGTCCGGCCTCCAGGCGGGCCAGGGCGTCCTCGATCCCGCTGCGGGCCAGGAGAAGGGCCCGGGTGGCGTCCAGGCGCTGCTGGGAGGCCCTGCGCTCCATCTGGGCCAGGGTGACGAAGGCCGTGCCCAGGACCGTCAGGACGCCCAGGACACCGACGATGACCAGGAGGATGAGTCCACGCGGGTTTGTGGGCATGGCATGGGGATGCCGCCGGGGCATCGATCCGGTCCTTG
Organism: Planctomycetota bacterium; assembly: GCA_023261525.1. Lineage (GTDB taxonomy): Bacteria > Planctomycetota > SBBH01 > JAHFOU01 > JAHFOU01 > JAHFOU01. The sequence continues at coordinate 8,531 of JAHFOU010000008.1, forward strand.
TTAATCCGGTGATCGGGCCGGGGTGGCCCTCAGCCATTCGTCCAGGCGGATCCGCAAGCGGTCCAACGTCCCTGCGAAGGCAGGGTCGCTGACCAGGTCCTTCAGCTCGTTCCGGTCGGATTCCAGGTCGTAGAGGTGCTCGGTCGCATCCCGGGACCGCACGTACTTCCAGCGGCCGTCCCGGATCATCTGCCAGAAATCCCCAGGCTCCACGTCGTTCACGCCGCCCATCTGGACCTCCGCGAAGGCCGCCTCCCGCAGGGGCTTTCCTCCCGTGAGCGCGGGGATCATGCTCCGTCCTTCCAGCCCTGGTGCCGGGGCGGCCCCCGCCAGCGCCAGGACGCTGGGGAGGAGGTCCACGCCCACGACGGGGGCGGAGACGGCATCCCCGGGACGGATGTGGCCCGGCCAGCGGGCCAGGGCCGGGGTCCGGGCCGACTCCTCGAACCAGACCTGCTTGGCCTTGTGGCCGTGGCTTCCCATCATGAAGCCGTTGTCGCTGGCCATGAACACGAAGGTGTTCTCCGCCAGGCCCAGATCGTCCAGGCGGTCCAGCACCCGGCCGATCTGCTCGTCCATCATGCTGATGGTGGAATAGTAGCCCGCCCAGTCGGCATCCGACGGGAAGGCCTGGTTCCTGGGCCACCCTGGCGGCGGGGAGAGGTCCTGGACCTTGTAGGGGTGCTTGGGGTCATGCAGGTAGGGGGCATGGGGCGCCGTCGTGGCCAGCCAGAGCATCCAGGGCTCGCCGGCCCGGCGCGACTCCAGGTAGCGGATGGCGGCGTCCGCGAACGCCACGGTGATGGGCTTGTCGGACATCCAAGGCTTCCCTTCGCGAAGGAGGCGGGCCTCCTTGTGCCGGGTGGCGCCCCCCGGGAACCAGAGCGGGCATTCCTGGAAGCCCCACTTCCGCGGGTCCCCGCCCAGGTGGGACTTGCCGACGAAGCCCGTCCGGTAGCCGGCGGCGTTGAGGCGGGTGGCCAGGGTGTCCGAGCCGGCGTCCAGATCGACGGTCTCGTCGGGAAAGCGCCGCCCGTCCCGGACCGGGGCGTTGTTGAGGACCCCGTTCTGGTGGGGATAGCGTCCGCTGAGGAAGGCGGCCCGGCTGGGACAGCAGAGCGGGGCCGCGGGATAGAAGGCGTCCAGGCGGATGCCCTGGCTGGCCAGCCGGTCCAGGTGGGGCGTACGGATGGAGGCGTTCCCGAAGCAGCCCAGGGCATCCCAGCGCTGGTCGTCCGTCAGGATGAAGAGGATGTTGGGCCTGGAGAGGGAGGGCTTCTGCGCCGGTCCGGAGCAGGCGGAGAGGGAGAGCGCCAGCATGAAGGTGAACGGTGTTTTCATGGATTCATCCAAGCGCTGAACAGGGGGTCCCCAGGTGCCGCGTAGAGGATGCTGAGGTCATCGAACACGGGGGAATTCAGCAGGGGGGTGTTGGCGTCGAAAGCCCCTGTCCCGCGCAGGAAGACGACCCGGGCGCGGAAGGGCCCGGGGATCCGGCGGCCCAGGCTCCAGTCCTGCCGGGCATCGGCAGGAGTTCCCTTGGATGAACTTCCCGCCGGATCCCAGAGGTAGGCTGGCGAGGTGAGGTCCGGGGAAACCATCTCGACCACGGCGTAATCGTCCGGGAGCTCGGCGGGATTTCGGAAGGTCCAGGCGACGCGCCGGATCAGGCTTCCCGCGGGCAGCGGCAGGACCGGGGAGAGGTAGGATCCTCCCACGCCGGGAACGGGTGGAGCGGTATAGGTGCGGTACAGGCCGCCCTTGTAATAGCGGCCATCCCGGAAGCGGTTGAGGGCGAAAGGATGGGCGAGGGTGTCATCCTGGGGGACCGTGTAGACGGCGAATTCGTCCAGGGTCGCATCGGCGCCCCGGCCCAGGGCACGGGTCTCGATCGCATTCGTCATTGCGCCGGGGTGACGGGCACCCAGGCGGAGGGTGTGGGGGCCGAACAGATCGTCGCTGGCGAGGTTCGAGGTGTCGGTCACATTGGGTGTGGCGTCCGGGTAGTCGTCGAGGGAGGCGAGTTCCGAGGTTCCGGTGCCGTCGTTCAGCACCAGTTCGCCGTTCCCGTCCCGGGTGGGGGATTGAAGATCCCAATAGAAGGTGACGAGGTGCCAGCGCCGCTGGACGAGGTGGGATGCCGTGAAGCGGTGCTCGCGGCCGTAGTCGTTGGGGTCGTGGTTGACCTCGAACTGCCCCGCAACCCCGCTCAGGCCATGGGCGACGCCGAAAAACTGGTTGATGCCGACATTGGTGTCGGAAATGTAGTTTCCCCGGTGCACGAAAGGTCTTTTGCGGGTGCTGGAGGAGCCGTAGGAGGGCTTGACCCAGAAGCTCAGCAGGCCTCTCAGGCCGTCGATGTTGCCCTGCTCGAGGTAGCTGGGGGTGCGCTGCCACTCCGAGTAGCACCCGTCGGGATGCAGGGTGTTGGGCAGGGAATCGTGCAACAGCGGATGCGTCACGGGCGCCTGCAGGGTGTCGGGCAGGACGCCAGGATTGCCCAGGGAGCCCGTCTCCAGGTCCAATCCGTCGTCGAAGCCGGCGAGCATGGACATGGACAGGCCGCCCACGCCATAGGTATCCCCAGGCTGGGTCTCCACCGTGGCGATCTGGAGACTGCCGTCATAGGGGGCCGGGGTGATCTGAAGGCTGCCTCCGCTGGTGACATAGGGGTCGGGATAGGTCTGGAGCGCCACGCCGAAGGCATAGGCTCCACTGCTTCTCGCGCCCCAGGTCCGTGCGCCCGCGGCATCCAGGCTCTCCGACAGGAAGTCCGCCGGATTGCGCGGCAGGGTCTCATCGCCGGCCCTTTGGAGGTCCCCCAGGTTCCCGCAGGTGAATTCCGCCTGGGTGCTGAGGCGCACCACCCTGGGCGGCGCCAGGGTGGCGCTCAGGTGACGCATGGCGAGGAGCCGGCCCTGGGCGTCCAGGCAGCGTCCCAGGCTCTCCACCTCGATGGCCGTGGTCGGGAACAGGCTGAACTCCGTGGAGTAGGCCAGGAGGTCCATCTTGTCCACCTGGCGGGTCATGAAGGCGTTGGGGTTGAACTTGTTGAGGTCGCTGTTGGGGTTGAAATTCGCCTTGAGGATGCTCCTGCAGGCGTTGACGACCCGGGCGTTCCCGGTAAAGGGGACCGTCTCACAGAGCGCGTCCCAGTCGTTCCAGGTCGTCAGGTCCGAGGAGCAGGAAAGGATCTTCTGGACGGCCACCTGGCAATTCCCGCCGGTCCAGGAGTTGGTCAGCGTGGCGAGCGTCATGCCCCCCACGTAGTCGCTCAGGGTGCCCTCTGCGACCGTGGAGGTGGCGGTGGTCATCTCCGGCGTCGCCTGACGCTCTTCGAGGTAGAGTCCCTCCAGGTCCGCGAGGAGCGCCGTCAGGACGGGTCGGCGGGCGCGGGCCCAGGCCAGAGAGACCGGAGCCCGGGCGGCCAGGGACGGTGCGCCGCGGGTCGGCGCGGTCCCCTCCTTGGCGCCGAGCGCGATGTCGGACCAGCAGTGGTAGTAGAGCGCGCCCGCGATGTTGGCCGAGTTCATGCTCGCGGAGGCATTGGGGCTGATCACATGGCCGTCCACCCAGGCCTGGAGAGTCAGGTAGGGCCTGAGGGCCTCCAGCTTGTTCTGGCCCAGGACCGCGCGGATCTCCTCCCAGTCCTTCCAGCCGCCGGAAGGCCGCCTGTCCACGAGCGCCCAACCGTCCACCTGGGAGACCGGGCCGTTCCCGGCGGCCCCGTCCTCCCGGTCGACGGCCTCGGCCAGGGTGCCCAGGATGCGGCGAAGGGAGGGGTTGGCATCGTTGACGTAGATCCCCCCGGATTGGATCTTGAGGGTGTAGGTGTTGCCTTCCGGGGCAAGATCCCCGGAGAGGAGGCCGGTATATCCCCGCTGCCTGTCCTCCACGGCCAGAAGCCTGGGGTTGATCCCGAGGGAGCGGAAGAAACTGGGGCGCATGGCCTGCCGGAGCGGGCAGGCGTCCGTATCCAACCGGCCGGGCTGGTAGACCTGGCCGTCCGTCTCGGGCCCGGCATTCAGGATTCCGTCGGGATTCCAGTCCTCGCCGCGGTAGCGGGAGACGTCGGCCTCGGGGTCCTGGCCGGAGGCCAGGCGGGCCAGGGCGTCCTCGATCCCGGATCGGGCCAGCAGGAGGGCCTTGGTGGCGTGCAGGCGCTGTTGGGAGGCGCGACGCTCCAGCCGGGCCAGGGTCACGAAGGCCGCGGCCAGCACCATCAGGACGGCGAGGACGCCGACGACCACCAGGAGGGCCAGGCCGCGTCTGCGGGTCAGCATGTCCCAGGGATGCCGCGGGGACTCACTCCGGTCCATCAGATACCTATTTCGGAGAGGATCACGGATCCCAGGCGAGCAGGCGGGGGCCTCCAGCAGGGTCATAGACCAGGGTGAGGTCGTCCAGGACGGGAGATTGAAGGATGGGGGTGTCGAGATCCATGGGGCCAGATGCCCTTGAGAACTGGACCCTGAGACGGAACGGTTCGGTCACGCTCCTGCCGACGCGCCAGGAGGCTCCGAGGGACGTCGGGATCCCGCTGGTGGAGTCCTCCGGCTTCCAGAGATGGGCCGGGGAGGAAAGGTCGGACTTCAGCAGCTCGACCACGGGATCGTCGCCCGGCAGGGAAGCCGGCCTGCGCCAGGTCCAATGGACCTGTCTCAGGACCGGGTTCCCGGGAAGCTGGATCGGGCCGCTCACCCAGGCGCCAGCCTCTCCCTCCGTCGGAGGCTGCGTGAAACTGCGGAGGGCTCCCCCCTTGTAGTACCTGCCCGCCCGGAAGCGTTTGAGTGCCAGCACCTCGGGCAGGGACTTGTCGGTCGGGCAGTCGTAGAGGACGAATTCATCGATCGTGGCATCGGCCCCAAGACCCAGGATGGAACTCTGGGATCCCCCGGTGGGGACCGGGGACCGGGTCCTTCCCCCCAGGCTGATCCGGTGGGCGCCGTAAGCGTCGTCGGTGCAGAGGTCCGAGGCCATCCCCGAGGCGTTGTTGTTCGTGCCGTAGTGGTTGACGGCATCGACGTCGGAGGGGGCGGTGGCGGAACCGCCATTGACGATCAATTCCCCCGTCTCGTCCGCGCTGGCTCCCTGGAAATTCCAGTAGAAGGTGACGAGGGTCCAGTTCCCCAGGGTGGGGGGGTGGGCGATTTGGAAGCGGTGTTCGCGCTGGTCGTCGGCTGTGTCATGGGTGATCTCGAAGTGGGCCTGGATGCCCATGGGGACAGTGGGCTTGAAGCCCCCGGATTGCATGGCATTCGTGACCGCGAAGAACTGGGAGAGTCCGCCGCCAAGCGGGATCGTGTAATTGGACCAGGTGACGAAGGCCCGTCCCCGCTTCTGGGCTGAGGCATAGGACGGCTTCACCCAGAAGCCGAGGATCCCGTGCAGCCCGTTGGCGCTGCCGGCATCCGGGTACTGGGGGGTCCGCTGCCACTCGGAATAGGCGCCGTCCGGGTTCAGGGTGCCGGGACGGATCGGGTCCAGGAGTCTGCTTCCCGTCGGGGCCTGCCGGGTGTCCGGCAGGAGCGTGAGGGCTCCCTTCGTTCCGGAGTCCAGATCCATCCCATCGTCGTAGGAGGCGAGCATCTTCATCGCGAGTCCCCCGACGCCATAGGTCTCGTCCGCCGCGGTCTCCATCGTGGCGAGCTGCAGGCAGCCATCGTAGGTCGCCGGGTTGATCTGAAGGGAGCCCCCGATGGAAAGATACGGCTCAGGATAGGCCTGGAGGGCGGAACCTCCCCCCGCAACGGCGCTTGGCATCCGGCATCCCCAGGTGGATCCGCCCAGGGTCACCCGGTTCCCGCTGAGGTACTCCCGCGGCAGGCGCGGATTGCTCTCGTCCCCGGCCCGCTGGAGGTTCCCCAGATGCTCGCAGACGAACTCGCTCTGGGTGGTCAACCGGACGATCTCGGGAGGGGCCTGCTCGGTCCGGGCGGTGCGGGAGGCTAGCAGGCGGCCCTGGGCATCCAGGATCAGGCCCAGGGACTCGATCTCCACCGAAGTGCTCGGGAACAGGCTGAACTCCGGCGCATAGGCCAGCAGGTCCATCTTGTCCGCGGGCCTTGCCAGGAGTGCGTTGGGATTGAACTTGTTGAGGTCGCTGTTGGGGTTGGCGTTGGCCTTCAGGATGCTCCTCTTGGCCTCCTGGCTTCCGGCGTTTCCCGAGAGGGACATCCCATCACACAAGGCATCCCACGCGTCCCAGGTCGCCAGGTCCGAGGTGCAGGACAAGAGCTGTTGTGCGGCGCGGTGGCAGTCATCGGCCGGGTCCCAGGTATTCGCCAGCTTGTCGGAGACCAGGATGCCCAGGGAGTTGGCCCCTTCGCCACTGGATGTGCTGGAGGCCTCCGGTTGAGCCTGCTTCTCGCTGAGCCAGAGTCCTTCGAGGTCGCCGAACAGGGCAAGCAGGACAGGAAGGCGGTGGCGAGCCCAGCCTAGAGGGACCGGCGCCCTGAAATCCGGGAGAGGGGCTCCTCTCAGGGGGATCCCGGCGGCGTCCAGGCCGGTCCGAAGATCCGACCAGGTCTGGTAGTACGGCGACGTTCCCATCGGTCGGGAGATCATGGCCGTCGAGGCGTTCGGCCGGATCACGTGCCCGTCCATCCAGGCATGGAGGGTCAGGTCAGGGCGGATTGCATCCAGCTTGGCTTGGCTTCCTCCGAGGGCAATGTCCCGGATCTGCGACCAGCTGCTCCACCCGGTCGCGGGGCGGTTGTCGATCAGCCGCCATCCATCCGTCTGGTCCAGCGGCTGGCCGTCGTCGGCTCCCTGGCGGTCGATGGCTTCCGCCAGGTTCCCGAGGATCCGTCTCAGCATGGGGGCATCCAAGTCGTTGACGAAGATCCCGCCCGACTTGATCTTGAGGGCGTAGGTGTTGCCCTCCGGGACGCAGTCCCCTCCAAGGAGGCCGGAGTAGCCCCGAGGGCGCCCATCCACGACCACGAGACGTGGATTCACGCCCAGAGCCTTGAAAAAGCTGGGACGCATCGCATGCTGGACCGGGCAGGCATCCGTGTCCAACTGGCCCGGTTGGTAGACCTGGCCATCCGTCTCGGGGCCGGCGTTGAGGATCCCGTCGGGGTTCCAGTCCTCGCCGCGGTAGCGGGAGACGTCGGCCTCGGGGTCCTGGCCGGAGGCCAGGCGGGCCAGGGCGTCCTCGATCCCGGATCGGGCCAGCAGGAGGGCCTTGGTGGCGTGCAGGCGCTGTTGGGAGGCGCGACGCTCCAGCCGGGCCAGGGTCACGAAGGCCGCGGCCAGCACCATCAGGACGGCGAGGACGCCGACGACCACCAGGAGGGCCAGGCCGCGTCTGCGGGTCAGCATGTCCCAGGGATGCCGCCGGCTCCCGGAGCCGGTCATCCGGACTGCGTTTTTCCTGGGCTAGGGCTGGTCCCACCCCAGGACGCGGGGCGAGATCCGGGGTCGGTAGACCACGGTGACGTCGTCCAGGGCCAGGGGCTCCAGGATGGGGGTGTCGATGTCCTCGAGAAAGGGCTGGAAGACCGCATGCAGGCGGAAGGGGGAGGAGACCAGCCGTCCCAGGGCCTCCCCGCCAGCGCGGGTGAAGCCCGCGTTGACCGCACGCCCTTGGTCGTCCGTCAGGTAGCCGTTCCCTGCGGCATTCGCCAGTTCCAGGAGGATGCGGCCGTCCTTCCCCGGATCCCCGTCCATCCCGGCCGTCCCGCCGGCCGGCAGGGGGGCCTTCAGGGCGCGGGGGACCACCTGGGTCCAGGCCAGGCGGGAGATCCAGACCGGCCCTAGGGCGATCGGCGCGGAGAAGTACTCCGCGGCCGTGTTGCCGGGCGCAGCGAGGCCGGCAAAGGTCGACTCCTTGTAGTAGCGTCCAGTCTTGTAGCGGTTCTGGGCCAGGACCTGGGTGCTCTGGGCGGCGAGCGCGGGATCCGGGTTGAAGTCGTAGATCGCCAGCTCGTCGAAGGTGGCGTCCGGCGCCCCGTAGCACTGGACCATGGAATCGCGCAGCATGCTGTAGCTTCCCAGGTGACGGCCCAGGTAGAAATGCGCGGGGCCGTCCAGGTCGGGGGCCGTGAGGTCCAGCGGTGGGACGGGAGCGGGGGCGCCGGTGCTGTAGAGGGTCGCGGGCGCGGCCGCATCCAGGGCGGAGGTCCCCGCGTTCACCCAGAGCCCGAGGCCCGACTGGCCGTCCGGGACCCCGATCTCCATGTCCCAGAAGGAGGTGAGGAGGACCCAGCGATGGGATTGGGGCTCCCTCCAGGCGGTGCTGATGTTCTGTTCGTACGAGCCTCCCTCGGAGGCGGGCGGGGGGGCGTCAAAGGCCCTCTCCCAGATCATGCCGTAGCCGTTGGGGTACCACGCCGCGGTATCCATGGGATTCTCGCGGGACATGTCCCCCGGATCGTTGTTCACGTTCCCGACCCAGAAGGCCGCGGTCCCGCCCAGTGCGACCCGGGTGTTGTTGAGGTAGGAGCGCCTCCGCTCGTTCTCGGTGCGATTCGCGATCCCCTCCCATTCCTCGCAGACCCGGTAGTTGGGCTTCACCCAGAAGGACAAGGAGCCCCGGGAGGGGGCCATGTTCCCCAGGGATGCGTAGCCCGGCTGGCGCCCCTCCTCGCTGTAGATGCCGTCCGGGAGGAGGGTGCCGGGGGCGGCGGGATCCCAGACGGAACGGGTGGCGGGGGCCTGCTGGACGTCCGGCACGCAGGCCAGGCTGGCTCCGAAATCCGCGTCGAGGCTGTTGTCCCAGGCTGCCAGGAAGGTCATCCCGGCGGCGGGCGCGTCGGCTTCCAGGGTCGCCAGGCGCAGCTGGCCGTCCCAGTCGGCCGGTGTCGCCACCGTGTGGGGCTCCGGGCCCGTCTGCAGGGCGATGCCCCGGGGAGGGAGGAAGCGGTGGCCGAAGGCGGGGTCGGCGCCTGACGCCAGGGAGATGAAGGCAGGGTCCCCATAGGCGCGGAAGCCTGATTCGTCGCCCGCGATCGACGGATCCCCCAGGTTTCCTGCGACGAATTCCTTCTGGGTCGTCAGCCTCACCATGCGGTCCGGCTCCAGGTCCGCCGTCACCTGCCGCTGGGCCAGGAGGTGGCCCGAGGCGCTCAGGACCCTTCCCAGCGAGACGACCCTTCCGCCGCCTCGCGGGGAGAGGTTCCATTCTGTCGAGTAGCCGTCCACGAGGAGGTCGGACTTGTCCACGAGACGCGCCAGCGTCCGGTCCGGGTTGGTCTTGTTGAGATCGCTGTTGGGATTGAAGTTGGCCTTGAGGATGTCCCGCTTGGCCTGGATCTGGTCGGAGGTGCCGGTGAAGGGGAGGCCGTCGCAGAAGGCGTCCCAGTCCCCCCAGGTCGCCAGGTCGCTGGTGCAGGCGAACAGGGCGTCGGCGGCCAGGTGGCAGTCGTCCGTGGCGGCCCAGGCGTTCTGGATCTCGGCCTTGCGCAGGGTCCCGACGCGGTCCCCGCCCGACCAGCTGAGCGCCGTGGTCTCATCCAGGTACAGGCCCTTCAATCCGGCCAGGAGGGCGATCAGGACGGGCCTGTGGTGGCGGGCCCAGGCCAGGTCCACGGGCGCGCGGCCGAAGGCCTCGAATCCGGGAGGGCCGCCGTGGGCCGTCTTGATGGCGCCCCAGTTCTGGAAGGGGGTGCCGTCCGCGATGCCTCCGGCATTGGGGACGATGACCTTGCGGTCGACCCAGGCGTTGAGGGTGAGGTAGGGCCTCAGGGCCTCCAGCTTGGCCTGGCTTCCGCCCAGGGCCAGGTCCCGGATCTCCTCGAAGGAGGCCCAGGCCCTTCCCTCGGGACGGGACGTCATCAGCTGCATGCCATCCAGCAGGTCCACGGGCTGGCCATCGTTCACCCCGTCCTCCCGGTCGATGGCCTCGGCCAGGTTCTGGAGGATCTGGGTCAGCAGGACGTTGTAGCCGCTGGTGAAGAAGGCCTCGACGTCCCCGCCATTCACGTAGATTCCGCCGGAGGAGATCTTCAAGGCGTAGGTGTTCCCCTCGGCGCCGAGGTCCCCGGCCAGGAGGCCGCTGTACCCGCGCCGGCGGCCTTCCACCTCCACGAGCCTGGGGTTGAGCCCGAGGGCCCTGAAGAAGCTGGGGCGCATGGCATGCTCGACCGGGCAGGCGTCCGTGTCCAGGCGTCCCGGCTGGTAGGCCTGGCCCTCCGTCTCGGGCCCGGCATTCAGGATGCCGTCGGGGTTCCAGTCCTCGCCCCGGTAGCGGGAGGCCTCGGCCTCGGGGTTCTGGCCGGCCGCCAGGCGGGCCAGGGCGTCCTCGATCCCGGAGCGGGCCAGCAGGAGGGCCTTGGTGGCGTGCAGGCGCTGTTGGGAGGCCCTTCGCTCCAGGCGGGCCACGGTCACGAAGGAAACGGCCAGCACGGCCAGCACGCCCAGGATGCCGAGCACGACGATCAGGGCCAGGCCGCGTCTCACCGCCACCGGGCCTCCCGGATCTCCAGGTCCCCGCCCCAGGCCTTGAGGGCCCAGGCCTGCCCCCCGGGGGCCGGGTAACTGAGGGCCTCCAGGGTGGCGGGGGTGCAGGACAGGACCTCCCGATCGCCCGCCAGGATGCGGATCCTGTCCGCTGCGGCCTCCAGTCTCAGCCTCACCCAGGCGCCTTCGGAGGGGAGGTAGGCTCCCAGGAGGACCTGGCGCGCCTTTCCCCCGGCGGGGACCAGCACGGCGGCCTCGGCGCTCCGCTCGCACTTCCGG
>JAHFOU010000009.1 GCA_023261525.1 Planctomycetota bacterium
CAGCGGGATCACGTCAAAGATCTCCACTGCATTGAGGTCGCGGCCTCGGCTACTTCGTGGGAAGAGCGCTTATCCGTCATCGAAATGGCCCAGGCCTTACTTCGAGATCTTCCTTCGGAAAGGACTGTCGAGCATCTTGTCGCGGTGCTCGGCCGATTGGCATCTGACCAGAAGTGGGAAGTGCGGAAGGCGATCATTCCTGCCCTTGGCGAAACGGATCACCCGGATGCGAGACATGTCATCGAACGGCTCATCGAGGATGGGAACCAGTGGGTCCGCCAAGCAGCCGAGCGGGCCAAGCGCAAATTCTCAAGGGTCACCACCCCCGCAGAGAAGCGAGATAAACCGACACAGTACGCCTTCGATTTAATCAAGGACCTCCGAGGCGAATCACCCGAGCGCATTTATGAGGTGGCCTTGCGCATTGGCGAGCAGCACTACGAGGAACTCGCCGGCGATACGGCCCACGAGTTGAACACCTACCGCGCAGCAATGGAGGGGCTCCTTGGAGAACTGGAGAACCAGATAACTTCCTGGGAAGGGGATGGCCCTGATCTCGCTGAGATCCTCGGGAAGATCCGAGAACGGTCACGTTATTTGAAGGGGCTGGTGAGCGGGCTTCAGGAATACGCAAAGGAGACCGATCTTGAGTTTCGGGTGCATCCCTTGAAGCCCATGGTGGCCGAGGCCCTTGCACTGGCGAAAGCCAAAGCGAGGGAGCGCATCGGAGAGATGACTGTTCATGAAACGATCGCCATACCTGATGACCTTGAGCTTGAAGTGTGCAGTGCACGCATTATCCAAGCGGTGAACAACATCCTGTCGAATGGGCTCGAAGCGCTGAAGGAAAAGGGCGCGGAGGCTGCTTTGACGGTCACCGCCGGGACAGACGGGACCGATCTGTTGGTTCTGGAGGTCCGGGACAACGGATGTGGGATCGAGCCGTCCCAGGTGGAGAACGCCAAGAGGAGATTTCGCTCCCTCAAGAAGGATCTGGGAGGCGTCGGGCTTGGTCTCCCTCTGGCTCTCAAGATCATCGAACGTGAACACGGTGGCCATCTCAACATCGAAAGCGAACTCGGCATCGGCACGACTGTCACCGTGCAGTTGCCGCTGAGGCGGGAGGCAAAGAGGCAGCATGGGACATAGGGCCCTGGTCGTTGAGGATGACCATGCTTTAGCTGACGTGCTTCGGATGAAACTCGTTCGCGATGGGCACACGGTCACCGTCGCCAAACACCAGCGGGAAGCCTATCGCCTCCTGGACCAGCATCGGTTTGAGTTCGTGCTCCTGGACCTGAGGCTCCCCACGCACAAGAACGATATGGATCCGAACGCCGAGGTCGGGTTCGCCATTCTGGATCACATCCGCGACCGCTTTTCCATGGATGAGTTGCCCGTCATCGTCATGACCGCCTACGAGGAGACTTCCCAGACGGCGGTCCGAGCGCTCAAGGCTTTCGCCAATGACTACATCCAGAAGCCCTTCGCGGATAGCCCGGTATCCCTGGACGACAAGCTCGCCGGAATCATCCACCATCTCCAGCAGGATCAGAGTCCGTCCTCCGGCAGAGGGTTGGCTCCTTCCGAGAAGCGGCACATGATCGCCTTCAAGAGCGGCTACGTGGAAATCAACGGCATTAGGATCACCTGTCGCCATTACGACTTGCTTCTCGTGTTGGGCAGCAAAACCCTCATGCGTACTCCAACCGCTACGGACAACGACGGTTCTGCATCTGCCATGACCGGAAAGGCGATCGCCACGGCTCTCAAGGTCGAAGAGCCGACGGTGCGCCAATACGTCACCCGATTCCGGAAGCGCATCGCGGACGATCACAGGCGCCTCAAGAAAGGACCGATCGGCGCCCAGGACATCATTCGCAATGTCCGGGACTGGAAGGGCTACGCGCTGAACTTCGAGAAGGCCTGCATCATCCTCGAATAGGGCTTCCGCCCATCCTCCTAGGGCGGCTTTCCAGACACCAGGCAAGCAGGTTCTCGACTGGTCCATCTGAAAGGACCCTTCCGTCACATCTTTTCCTTCCCTGTCACATCTTTCGGCCCTGCCCCGGATGTCTGCCTGGGACCCCCGCGCATCGCCGTCACATCTTCCGGCCCCGCTGTCTACATGCATGGTTCTGCGCGGCGATTAGAATTTCTCCAAGAACGGCGCGGGAGGCGTGTCCGAACCAGAGTGTGCGAGAAAGGGCGAACCCCTATGGGAGAGAACATGGAGCCGCAGGGCCAGAAGAAGATCCGACTCAACCGGGTCTACTGCGACGTCTGCGACAGGTCCATCGAGTACCGGGCTCAGGGGTGCTCGTCGCTACACCTCAAATGTGGGTGCGGCGAGGTCATTGAGGCTCATGCGGCCAATCTTGGAAAGGAGGTGCTCTGGAAGGAGAAGGCCGAGTACGAGGCTGAGCAGCTGAAAAAGAAGGAGAACAAGGTGTAGTTTCCAGAAACCCATTTCATAACCCGGTTCACGAAATCGACACGAGTGGCTGACCCGGACTGAAGGCGGAGCGGCGATAAGCCCAAGAGCCTGAGTCCAGGAATAAAGGTGCCCGTCGATCAGAGATCTCCTCTGGTCAGCGGGCACCTTCGTTTTGAGGTAGCCACGTCTCTCCCCTGGGGATCGCCGGGGGGAGGCACATGTGTCCAAGACCCCCATCGGGGGCCCGCTCAGGCGAGACCTGGAGGCGGCCCTCACGACGGACGAGTTCAGGAAGGCGTTCGAAGATCTGAAGACGAAGGACGAGGTGTTCCGGAAGTATCCCACGGTGGAAGCCCTGGTGGCCCTCTGCCAGCCGGGGGCCCCGGATCCCGAGGGAAGGGACAGGACCCTGGGTAGCATCCTGAGGGCGCTGAAGAGGGACAATGCCCTCTTCCCCTTGCTTCACCTCATGTTCTGGGTGAGCCTTTCCAGACTCCACGCCAAACTGGCCAAGCGGACGAGGGATCCCGAGTCCCTTTTCGAGCAGCTCCAGTTCGGGTTCTTCCAGACTGTCGGACGCTACGATCCAGACCGATCTCCGAGGAAGATCGACGTCAACCTCTTCCTGAACACGAAGCAGGCGGTCATGCGTTGGTTGAGGCGCGGCTCCAGGGAGAACTCAATGCTTGAACATTTTGACCCAAACCATGAAGCAAGAAGGACTTGGCGTGTCCTTGAGGAAATTAGCATCCCTGCGGAGGAGCTGGAGGCCTTCCTCCTGGATCTCTTCCAGCGCGGCCTCCTCAAGCCTTCGCAGCACGAAGTCGTCCTCGATACCGACGTCTACCGCCGCGAGAGCGTCCGGGAGTGGGCGAAACGGAAGGGGATCTCGCTCATCACCGCACACACCCATAGGCAGGCGGCCTACCGGGCCATACGAAAGCACCTCGGACTGCCGGAAGGAGGTATGCGAAAAATCGGAGATCGGCCCTCATAAAAACGGCATCCCCTGCGCGCTACCTGGTGGATGGTCCGCCCCAATCGACCGGTACCAGACGCCAGCCTGAGGGCATTTTTCAGGGAGCTGGTGTGCTGCCTGGGGAGGGTGGCCGCCCGACACCAGCTGCCCGAGGACGCCGTCTGGGAACTGGTCAAGGGGTTCGACATCCTCTACCTCCGGGCAAGGGACCCGGCGAGAAGACGTAGGCATGATGTGGGAGGGCTTCCCCCGCCGCACCGTCTGAGGCCCCATCCCGGCGTCGTCTACCTCCTGGACAAGCTGGGGCTTGAGGAGCGGGAGGATTCGACTTGATCTTCCCCACGCCCCATGGCTCCATGTGTCCGGGGGCCGCCCACGGGAGAAGGCGCGGACGCCCCCCCAGGACCGAGGAGGAGGAACCGTTCCATGTTGTCGAGGAACACGCCGATCCGGGAGAGGGACACGCAGTCCTCGCAGCCGCCGCCCGCCGCAGCCTTGCCAGGCTCCTGGTCCAGGCCTGGGCCAGGGACGCCGGCGGGCACCCTCCCTAGTCAGCCCGGCATTGCGGCCGCATACCTCAGGAAGTCGACCGATGAGGAGGGCAGGCAGGAATCCTCCCTCTCCGACCAGCTGAGGGAGATCCGGCGCTACTGCGAGCGCACCGGCCTCACGTTGCGGGAGGATGCCATCGTCCATGAGAGCATCTCCGGAGGGGCCTCCCTGCGCCGGGGGTTCGATGCGATGATGCATCGCCTCCTCTCCGGAGGCGGGATCGGACACCTCGTGGTCTGGCGGCTGGACCGGTTCAGCAGGGAGTCGCCCCTGGACGCCCTGGAGCACTACCGGGCCCTCCTGAAGGAGGGGGTGTCCATCCACTCGGTCGCGGAGGGTAAGGTGATCCGGGACCCCCGGGACGTGGGGGAACTGGTGACCCTGGTGGTCTCCGCATCGCAGAACCACGAGTACCTGCGCGGGCTCTCCGCGAACGTCTACCGTGGCTTTCTCGGCAAGATCGAGACTGCCAGGATCAGGGCGGGCGCTGGGCGAGGCCGGCGAGGGTGGCCCATCGGCCGCATCCCGCCCTGGGGTTACGACGTCGTGTACCACGATGCCGCCGGGGAGCCCTACCAGGTCGTGCGGTTCGAACTGGACCGTTCCAAGAGCATCCTCGACCTCCAGGGGCAGGTCGTGAGGAGCGTGAGGGCCCTGGTCGGAGAGGATGGGGAGAAACACTTCCCCAAGGTGATGCGGGGGGAAGGGGAGCTCAGCGGACTCATCCCGGGGGATCCTCAGCGCATCCTGGCGGTGACCCTGGCCTACGACAGCTTCACGAAAGGGGGGTTGGGCACCAAGCAGATCGCGCGCCTCCTCAACGAGAAGGGCTTTCCCTCACCAAGGGGCTACCGATGGGGGCACCAGAGCATCCGGAACATCCTGAGGCGCCCCGAGTACGCGGGCATCACGTCCTTCAACCGCGTGCGTCGGGGGAAATACCACCGGATCACCGCGGAGGGGATCGTGCCGGCCCGGGAGGAGATCAATCCGAAGACCGGCACCCCATTCAACCGGAGGCGCAACATCGCCGAGGACGTGATCCTGGTCCCGGGCACCCACGAGGCACTGGTGCTTTCGGAGCAGTGGGAGGAGGCCCAGAGAATCCGGGAACGGCGGAAGACGGTCTGCATCTCAGGATCCGGCCAGAAGGCAGCCTACGTCCTCTCGTCCCTTGTGCAGTGCTGCATGGGAGACTGCAAGAACCTGAACCAGCCGAGGTTCGTGGGCGTGACCCTGAAGAAGCGCGTCTACTATCGCTGCAACGGCTACGCCTACGGCTTCGGCTGCCCCGCCAATCAGTTCCCGGAACACAAGCTCCTGGGGCCGATCAAACGCATCATCGCTGAACGCATCCGGTCCCACCTCGGGGAGGGCGGAAGCGGATGCCTCGACCGGGAGATCGCCCTGGAGCTCTCACGACGGGACGCGGAGGAGGCCGGCCACCTCGAGCGGAGACGTCTCACCGCACGCCTTGCGGAGGTGGAGTCCAAGATCGAGGTGATCCTGCACCGTCTCGACGCCGACCTGATGGACTTGGCGAACGACCGGCTGAAGAAGCTCAAGGAGGAGAAGGAGTGGCTCCAGGCCAAGCTGGCCTTCCTGGGTCCCCGCCCGGCCAGGAAGGCGGCGGCCGCCCCTGTGAACTCCCTGGGGCAGGTCAGGAAGTACCTGGAGGATCTGTCCGCGCTGTTCGAAACGGGAGACCCCCGGGAGGTCCGGGAGGTGATCCGGGGGTTCGTGGGCTGGATCCGGGTCTATCCCGAGAAGGGCATGGCCCGAGTGGGATTTTTCCCCACTGAAACGGTGCTGGAGGCAGCCGTGCCAGCGTATCAATCGGGTGGTGTACCCCCAAGGGAGCAGGCCCCGATTGACAAGGCCGACCTCCGGCCGGTTTATCAATCGGGTGGTGTACCCCCTAGGGGAGTCGAACCCCTGTCCCCAGGCTGAGAACCTGGTGTCCTAGGCCACTAGACGAAGGGGGCACCGGTGTGCCATTGGTTGGGGAGCAAGGACTCGAACCTTGGCTAACAGAGTCAGAGTCTGTTGTGCTACCATTACACTACTCCCCAACGGCCGTGCGGATTGTAGCCAGGGTCCGAAGGGGGGTCAACCGCCCGGTCCCAGCAGGGCCTCCACGAACGCCGCCGGATCGAAGGCCTCCAGATCCTCCATCCCCTCGCCGACACCTACATAGCGCACGGGCAGGCCCAGCGCCTCGCGGATCGCCAGGAGGATGCCGCCCTTGGCCGTCCCGTCCAGCTTGGTCAGGATGATGCCGGTCACGTTCAGGCCTTCCCGGAAGGCCTTCGCCTGGGCCAGGGCGTTCTGGCCGGCCGTCGCGTCCAGCACCAGCAGGGTCTCGTGGGGGGCTCCCGGCACCGCCTTGCCCGCCACCCGCTGGACCTTCTGGATCTCGGCCAGGAGGTTGCGGTCCGTGTGGAGGCGTCCCGCCGTGTCCAGGATGAGGAGGTCCATGCCGCGGGCCCTGGCCGCCTGGCAGGCGTCGAAGGCCACCGCGCCCGGGTCTGCTCCCTGGGCGTGCTTGACGATGTCACAGCCGATGCGGGAGGCCCAGAGGGCCAGCTGTTCGGAGGCCGCGGCCCGGAAGGTGTCGGCCGCTCCCAACACGACCTTGCGTCCGGCGGCCGTCTCCAGGCGGGCCAGCTTGGCGATGGAGGTGGTCTTGCCGCAGCCGTTCACCCCGGCCACCATCCAGACGGTGGGGGCGGTGGCGGCCCGGGTCAGGGGGGCGGCAGAGGCCGGCCCCAGGCGGCGCAGGAGGGCTTGGCGCAGCAGGCCGGGGACGGCGCCGGCGTCCTTGGCCTTCCCGTCGAGCGCGGCGCGCCGGAGATCCCCCAGGAGGGCCTCCGTGGCCTTCACGCCCACGTCGGCGGAGAGCAGGGTCTCCTCCAGCTCGGTCAGGAGGGCCTCGTCCAGGGCCCGCCCCGGCAGGAGGGACTTGAGGCGGTCCCCCAGGGCCGAACGCAGGCGGCCGAACAGTCCCATCAGGAGGCCGAGGCGACGTGCTTGCGGTAGATCTTGTCCAGGACGCCGTTGACGAAGGACCCGGACTCCCGCGTGCTGTAGCGCTTGGCCAGCTCGATGGCCTCGTCCAGGGCCGCCTTGGGCGGGACCTCGGGCACGTGGAGGATCTCGTAGGCCCCGATCTTGAGGATGGCCCGGTCCACCGCGGCCACCCGGTCCCAGGACCAGTGCTCGATCAGGGCGGAGAGGATGCCGGTCAGCTCCTCCTGGCGGGTCCGAACGCCCTCGACCAGGGTCCGGGCATAGTCCCGCACCGGCCCCTCGGCCGTGGCCAGGAGCTGGCGGGCGGACTCCTCGGCCTCCGCACCCCTCAGGTCGAGCTGGTAGAGGCACTGGAGGGCGAGCTCGCGGGCCTGGGAGCGCTCCCGGCTCATCGGCGGTCCAGGAGGGGGAGCAGGGCGGCCATCTCCAGGGCCGCCTCGGCCGCCTCGACGCCCCGGTTCGTCCCCCGGGGGGAGGAGCGGGCCGCGGCCTGCCGGGCGGTGTGACAGCTGAGGACGCCGTACCCGACGCCCAGCCGGCCCTCGGCGGCCAGCGCGGCCATGCCGCGGGCGCAGGCCTCGGTCACCAGGGCGAAGTGGGGGGTCTCGCCCTCCAGGACGCAGCCGACGGCCACCAGGGCCTGGAAGCGGCCGGAAGAGGCCAGACGGCGGGCGGCGGCGGGGATCTCGAAGGCTCCCGGCACCCGGACCAGGGTGATGTCGGCATCCTTCACGCCCCGGCGCTTCAGGGTCTTCAGGGCCCCGCTCAGGAGACCGTCCACGACGGGGCGGTTCCAGCGGGAGGCCACCACGGCCACGCGACGCCCTTTCCCGACCGGTTTCGCCTCGAGGATCCTCACGCCCGGCATCTTAGCGCCGGGGGATGGACCCTCAAGGCGGATTTCCCTAGAATGCCGGCCCTTTTTCCGGAGGACGGCATGGCACTCAAGGTCCCCCCGGCCCGCATCGTCTTCACCCCCGAACAGCGCCGGGAGATCCTGGCCCGCATCGACGAACAGCTCCAGAGCGGCCAGCTCACCCTGGGCAAGTACGGCCAGTCGTTCGAGGCCGCCTTCGCGAAGTTCTGCGGCCGCGCCCATGCGGTGGCCGTGAATTCCGGCACCTCCTCCATCGAGATCCCCCTGAGGGTGCTCGGCGTGAAGGGCAAGGACGTGGTCGTCCCCACCAACACCTTCATGGCCACGGCCTTCGGGGTCTGGCATGCGGGCGGGGAGGTCCGCTTCGCCGACATGGATCCTGCCACGGCCGGCCTGTCCCTGAAGACGCTGTCGAAGGCCCTGACGCCGAAGACGGTCGGGGTGGTGCCGGTTCACATCGGCGGTACGGTGTCGCCCGAGATGCCCGCCATCGCCGACCTGTGCAGGAAGAAGGGCCTCTGGCTCTTCGAGGACGCCGCCCATGCCCACGGCTCCACGCTGAACGGGAAGCATGCGGGGACCTTCGGGGTCGCCGCCTCCTTCTCCTTCTACCCGACCAAGGTCATGACCAGCGCCGAGGGGGGCATGATCGTCACCGACGACAAGGCC
Source organism: Planctomycetota bacterium (assembly GCA_023261525.1). Lineage (GTDB taxonomy): Bacteria > Planctomycetota > SBBH01 > JAHFOU01 > JAHFOU01 > JAHFOU01. The sequence continues at coordinate 8,545 of JAHFOU010000009.1, forward strand.
CTGGCGGAGCAGTGCATGCTCTACCGCGACCAGGGCAAGCAGTCCTTCACCGCCAACGTCCACGACCGCCTGGGCTACAACTGGCGCATGAGCGAACCCCACGCCATCATCGGGCTGGCTCACCTGTCGCGCCTGGCCGACATGGTCGCCGAGCGGCGCCGCATCGCGTCCTGGTACGACGAGTCCCTGAAGGGCATCGGCGGCATCCGGCCCCTGGCGCTTCCGGCCGGCTCCGCTTCCAACTATTACAAATACATCGCCCTCCTGGAGGCCGGCATCGACCGGGTCGCGCTGAAGAAGACCCTGCGCGAACAGCACGAGGTCGGCCTGGCCGGGGAGGTCTATGAGCTTCCCTGCCACCGCCAGCCGCTCTGCGCGAGCCAATACCGGCCCGAGGACTTCCCCGAGGCCGAGAGGTTCTGCGCCTCCCACGTCTGCCTGCCGGTCTACAACGGGATGACCCAGGCGGAGGTGGGGCTTGTCACATCGGCCCTGCGCGCCGTCCTGGGCCAGCGGAAGGGGGCTTCCCGATGAAGTGCGCCGTCACCGGAGGCTCCGGGTTCATCGGCTCCCACGTCGTCGACAAGCTCAAGGCCGCCGGCCACGACGTCACCATCCTCGACTACCACGCCAAGCCCCACCGTTCCGACGTGGGCTACAAGGATGTGGACATCGTCAGCTTCTCCTCGGTGCTGAACGCCACGAAGGGGATGGACGCCGTCTTCCACCTGGCGGCCATGTCCAACGTGAACCACGTCTTCGAGCAGCCGCTCTATTCCGTGGAGCTGAACGTGATGGGCACGGCCAACGTCCTGGAGGCCGCCCGTATCCACGGCGGCCAGCAGGTGATCCTGGCCAGCACGGTCTGGGTCTACTCCGGTTCCAAGGGGACCGACGTTCACGAGGACAGCCCCTTCTACATGCCGGGCGCCGGGCACGTGTATTCCTCGACCAAGATGGCCTGCGAGTTCCTCTGTCATGACTACGCCCAGCTCTACAAGGTGCCCATCACCGTCCTGCGCTACGGCATCCCCTACGGGCCTCGGATGCGCGAGGAGCTGGTCATCCCGATCTTCCTGAAGAAGGCCCTGTCCGGCCAGCCGCTCACGCTCTCCGGGGACGGCCTGCAGTTCAGGAACTTCGTCTACGTCGAGGACATGGCCGAGGCCCACGTGAGGGTCCTGGGGCCCGCCGGAAAGGATCAGATCTTCAATCTGGAGGGCATCCGCAAGGTCTCCATCAAGGAGATCGCGGAGACCATCCAGAAGCTCCTCGCCAGCGACGGCCGGAAGGTGGAGATCACCTACACCCCGGCCCGCCCCGGCGACTACGCCGGCAAGGAGGTCAGCCGGGAGAAGGCCAAGAAGGTGCTCGGCTGGGAGCCCACGGTCGAGTTCGAGGAGGGGATGCGCCGGACCCTGGAGTGGTACCGCCGGACCCATCCCCAGCCCGCCGCCGCGAAGTCGTGACGTCCTCCCGGCGGCCCCTGGCCGTCATCCTGCTCCTCGCCCTGGCCCTGAGGCTCTGGGTAGCGGCCCACGTCTCGGTCATCGCCGGGGACGGCATCACCCGCATCGGGATCGCCCGGGCCTTCCAGGAGGGCGGTCTGGCCGCCGGGATGGCCGCGGCGAATACGAACACCGTGGCCTACCATCCCTTCAATCCCCTGGTGATCCGATGCCTGGCCCCGCTGGTGGGCGGGGACCTGGAGAGGGCCGGGTTCGCGGACTCCATCCTGTTCGGCGTGCTGGCGGTCCTCGGCATGTACCTGTTGGCCCGGGAGGCCTTCGGGGAGCGGGAGGGGCTTCTGGCCGCCCTGGTGTGGGCCCTGCTTCCCAATGCCGTGCACTTCAGTTCGGATGTCCTGACGGAGGGCCAGTTCATGGCCTTCTGGATCCTCGCGGCCTGGGCGGGACTGAGGGCGCTTCGCACCCGCTCCGGGCGTTGGGCCCTCGGGGCGGGAGCCCTGGCCGGCCTCGCATATGAAACCCGGGTGGAAGGGGTGGGCATCCTCCTGGCCCTGGGCGCGGCCCTGGCCGTGCTGGCCTGGCGGGATGGGCGATCCGGCTGGCGCCGGAGGGGCTGGCAGGCCCTGGCCCTGGTCACGGGTTTCCTGCTGTTGGCGGCTCCCTATCTGCTGGCGTTGAGGCAGTTGAAGGGCGAGTGGATGCTGAGCGGGGGCAAGAGCCTGGCCAACCTGATCACGATCAAGTCCTCGGTCTGGACCTCGCCCCAGCAGGTCCATGCCCCGGAGCCCGTGCCTGCCGCGCCGCCCGAACCTCTTCGCAAGGGCACGGAACTGAAAGGCGACCTGTTCGGGGGGGTGACCACCGTGACCCCCTGGGTGCTGATCCTGGCGGTCCTGGGCCTCTGGAGCCGCAGGCCCTGGAGATCCCCGGGCCGCTTCCTGGTCGGCCTGGGGATCCTTCACGCGGTGGCCCTCCTCCAGCTGTTCCGGACCGCCGGGTACATCAGCCACCGGCATTTCCTGCCCCTGGCGGCCCTGGCCGTCGTCTGGGCCGCCGCGACGCCCCTCCTGGAGCTCCGGAGGTGGCTGTTCGGCCTCCTCTGCGCCGTCCTGGCCCTGCAGACCTGCTGGCCCCTTCCCCTGAGGGGGGATAAGCGCTACCGCCGCGAGTTCGGGGAGCGCCTGGCCCTGACCCTTCCTCCCGGGGAGGAGGTCGCCACCCTCCAGGGGCCCGAGATCCCGTACTATGCCCGCCATCCTGGGCTGGACTGGTCGGCCGCTCCCGTGGGCTTTGTGGGAAGGATGCGCCGGGGCCAGGTCCTGATCCTGGAGCGGGAGGCGGACGCGGCCTGGGTGTCCTGGGCCCTGTCCAGCCCCCTGGTGAAGGAGGTTCCCTTGGAGACGCCGTTCTCGGCACGTTTCGCCGCCTTCCGGAAGGCCGCGCCATGAGCGCATCCCTTCGCCGGGAAGTGGACATGGAGATGCGGTCGCTTCTCTCCTCGCGGAGGGGGCCTCCTTCCCGCCTGAAGCGGGCCGTCCGCTACGCCCTGGAGGGGCCGGGCAAGCGCGTGAGGCCGGTGCTCTGCCTGATGGCCGCCGAGGCCTGCGGGACCTCCCGCCGCCGGGCGATGCCGGCGGCCCTGGCCCTGGAGATGATCCACACCTACTCCCTGGTCCACGACGACCTGCCGGCCATGGACGACGATGACCTGAGGCGGGGGCGCCCCACGGTCCACAAGGCCTTCGACGAGGCCACGGCCATCCTGGCCGGGGACGCCCTGCTGACCCTGGCCTTCGAAGTCCTGGCCTCGGCTGCCCTGCCGGCCGAGCGGCGTGCCGCCCTCGTGCTGGAGCTCGCCCGGGGCGCCGGCTGGGCGGGCATGGTGGGAGGGCAGGCCCTGGACCTCGAGGCGGAGGGGAGGCGTGTAGGCCTTTCCGGTCTCCTGGGCATCCATCGCCGCAAGACGGGGGCCCTCCTGCTCGCCGCCGTGCGCATGGGGGGGATCGCCGCCGGAGCCGACCGGCGGAGGATGGATGCGCTGACCGTCTACGGCCGGGCCGTGGGCCTGGCCTTCCAGATCCAGGACGACATCCTGGACGTGACCGGCAGCGAGAAGGCCATGGGCAAGCGCCTGCGCAAGGACGCCGCCTCGGGGAAGGCCACCTATCCCGGCCTCCTCGGGCTGGAGCGGTCCCGGCGCCGGGCACGGGCCCTGGTGGACGAGGCCGTGAAGGCCCTGGGGCCCCTGGGCGCCAAGGCCGGACCCCTGGCCGACCTGGCCCGCTACATCGTGGACCGGGAGCGCTGAAAGCGATAGGCTTCCCCCCATGTCCGGTCCCCTCGGCAAGGGCAGTTTCCTGGTTGCCACCCGGGCCCTCTCTGACCCCAACTTCGCCCGCACCGTCATCCTACTCTGCGACCACGGCCCGGACGGCGCCATGGGCCTCATCGTGAACCGTCCGCTGACCGTGGCCCTCGCCGACATCCTTTCCGACGACTTCCAGGTCCCCGAGGCGGGCGGCCCCCGCGTCCACCAGGGTGGCCCCGTCCAGCAGGACCACCTGCTCTTCCTCCACGGCATCCCCAAGAACGGCCTCGACGCCCACCCCCTCTGCGAAGGGGTCTGGCTGGGCGGGGATCCCGAGATCCTGAAGAAGGTCCTGGCCTCGGCCAAGGCCCCGCCCTTCCTGAAGTGCTACCTGGGGTATGCCGGCTGGGCGGCCGGCCAGCTGGAGGCCGAGCTGGAGGAGGGGGCCTGGGTGCTGAGGCCGGGCAAGGCCCAGGACGTCTTCTCGCCGGACTCCAGCACGCTCTGGTCCCGGCTGATGGGCTCCCCGGCCAAGCCCGACCCCTTCCGCAAGCCCCGGGGCCACGACCTGAACTGATGCGCGTCATCGGTCAGCGCATCAATCCCAGCGGCCGCCCCCGCTTCCAGGCCGAGTTGGCCCGGGGGAGTCTCGCCACCGTCCTGAAGGAGGCCGGCGCCCAGTCCCGCGCCGGGGCGGACGCCCTGGACGTCAACGTGGGGGAGGGGCCCAAGGACGAGGCGGCGATGATGGCCAAGGCCCTGCGGGCGATCCGGAAGAAGGTCGGCCTTCCGCTCTGGGTGGATTCCCGGCATCCGGAGGTGTTGAGGGCCGGTCTTCGGGCTTGCCGGCGCGGGGATTTTCTGAACTCGGTCTCGGAGCACCCGGAGTTCCTGGCCCTCCTGCCGGCGGCTTCCCGGAAAGGGATGGGGGTGGTGGTGCATGCCGCCGGGAAGTCGGTCCGGGAGCGCATGCAGTCGGTGCGTCGCGTCGCCGCCGCGGCGCTCAAGGCCGGCATCCCCCGGGAGCGCCTCCTGGTCGATTGCCTCGCCATGCCCCGCGTGCTCGGCCCCGGGGTCAACCGCACGACCCTGGCCATGATCGGAGCGCTCCGGAAGGAAGGGCTGGCTTCCCTGCTGGCCCTCTCCAACGTCTCCTATGGCAGGAAGCGCAGGGCCCGGGTGGAAGCCGCCTTCCTGAAGGAGGCCCAGCGCCGCGGCCTGGACGCCTGCATCCTGGATCCTCTGAGGTCGGGGTTCAGGCGCTGAAGTAACCTGCTTGCGGATGATGGAAGACCAGGGCCGAGACTGAGGCCTCGGGCTCCATCATGTGGCCTTCCGTCAGCTGGATCCCGACCTCCTCCGGTTTCAGGAGGCGGAACAGCTTCTCCTGGTCGGCCAGCTCGGGGCAGGCCGGGTAGCCGAAGCTGACGCGCACCCCCCGGTACTTCTTCTGGAAGCGGTCCGTCATGGTCATCTCGGGCGGGTCGGCGAACCCCCAGGCGGCCCTCAGGTCCCGGTGCAGCTTCTCGGCGAAGGCCTCGGCGGCCTCCAGGGCCAGGGCCTGGAGGGCGTGGGAGCGCAGGTACTCGCCCTGGGTCTTCAGGGCCTCGGCCCGCTCCCGGATGCCCTCGCCCGTGGTGACGGCGAAGAGGGCCACGTGGTCCAGGCCCGAGCCCTTAGGACGGACGAAATCCGCCAGGCAGAGCCCGTCCCCGCCGCGCTGGCGGGGGAAGTCGAAGCGCTCCAGCTCCCGGCCCGAGGCGTCGTAGAGGAAGAGGGTGTTGCCCTTCGAATCGGCATGTAGGAAGCGGTAGACTCCGCGGGCCTGCATTTTCGTGGCGCCGCCCTCGCAGAGGGTCCTCAGCTCCGCCAGCAGGGTATCCAGGTCCTCGCCGCGGCTGTCCTTGGGTCCCTTGGTGCCGAGGTGCTTGGTCTTGAGGAAGCCCCAGTTCACGTAGGGCCAGAGGGCGCGGAGGTCCGGGATCCCGAGTACGTGGCGGTCCAGGTCGGGGGGATTGAGGGTGGGCTCGTCTGCGCGGATCCTCGGCGAGCGCGCCTCGGACGCGGGAGCCGGAGCCGGGGCCGAGGCCTCGGCGACGGACATGCCGGCGGCCTCCTCCTCGATCTTCTTCAATAGGTTCTTGCGGCCCTCGGGGCTCATGAGCTGGTTGGCCAGGTCCAGGCCCTGCATGGCGTCCTTGGCATAGACCACCCCGGCCCCGTAGGCGGGGCGGATCCGGGTATAGGCGTGCTTGCGCGTGAGGGCCGCGCCGCCCACCAGCATGGGCAGGGTGATGCCGGCGCTTCTGAGGTCCTCCGCCGTAATCACCATCTGCTGGGCCGACTTCACCAAAAGCCCGCTCAGGCCGATCAGGTCGGGCTTGTGTTTTTGGAAGGCCGCGATCAGGGCCTCGGGGGCCACCTTGATGCCCAGGTTCACGACCTCATAGCCGTTGTTCGAGAGGATGATCTCGACGAGGTTCTTGCCGATGTCGTGGACGTCGCCCTTCATCGTGGCCAGGAGGATGCGGCCCCGGCTGGCCGTGTCCGCCTTCTCCATTTTGGGTTCGAGGTGGGCCACGGCGGCCTTCATGGCCTCGGCGGATTGGAGCACCTCGGCCACGATGAGCTCGTTGGCGTTGAAGAGGCGCCCCACCTCGTCCATGCCCTTCATGAGGGGGCCGTTGATGATGGCCAGGGGGGCGGTGTCCTTCAGCTTGAGGTCGAGGTCCTCGAGCAGGCCCTCCTTGGTGCCCTCCACGATGCAGCGGGCCAGGCGCTCGTCGAGCGGAAGCTGGGCGCGCGAGGGGCCGACCTCCTTCTTCTTGTCGCGGAAATGGGCCGCGAAGGCGGCGATGGGGTCCGCGCCGTGGTTGTAGAGGAGGTTGTCGCAGAGGAGGCGCTCCTCCTCCGGGATGGAGGCGTAGCGCACGACCTTCTCGGACGAGACGATGGCCATGTCCAGGCCGGCCTTGGTGCAGTGGTAGAGGAAGACCGCGTTCAGCACCTCGCGCCCGGCGGGCGGGACCCCGAACGACACGTTGGAGATGCCCAGGACCGTGCGGGTCCTCGGCCAGCGCCTCTTCAGCTCGGCCAGGGCCTGGATGGTCTCGGCGGCCGAGCCCATGTAGGCCTTGTCGCCGGAGGCGCAGGGGAAGACCAGGGGGTCCCAGAGGAGGTCCTCCTCGGGGATGGCGTACTTGGCGGTCAGCAGGGCGTGGCTGCGCGCCGCGACCTCCATCTTCTGGGCGACCGAGATGGCCTGGCCGCGCTCGTCGATCAGGCCCACGACCAGGGCCGCGCCATATTCGCGGGCCAGGGGGCAGACCTTCTCGAAGCGGGACTCTCCGTCCTCCAGGTTCACGGAGTTGATGGCCGACTTGCCCTGGCACCAGGTGAGGGCCCGCTCGATGGCCTTGGGGTTGGTGGTGTCGATCATGAAGGGGACCTTCACGGTCCTCGCCAGCCTCTCCAGGAAGCCGTCGGTGGCCTTCATCTCGTCCAATTCGGTGTGCTGGAGGTTGACGTCCAGCATCTGGGCCCCGGCCTTCACCTGCCTGCGGCCGATCTCGGCGCCCTTCTCGTATTCCCCGTTCATGATGAGCTCGCGGAAGACGCGGCTCCCGGTGACGTTGGTGCGCTCGCCCACCAGCATGGGGCGGCTGGCCTCCTCGCAGGGGACGTACTCGATGCCGCTGAAGTGGGTGACGGCACGCTTCACCGGGAGGCGGGGGCGGATCCCCTTCACCGCCGCGGCCGCGGCACGGATGTGCTCGGGCGTGGTCCCGCAGCATCCCCCGACCAGGTTCACCCAGCCCTGCTCGGCGAAGCGGTGGAGGGCCGCCGCCACCATGGCGGGATCCTCGGTGTAGTGCCCGTCGGCGTCCGGGAGGCCGGCGTTGGGGTAGCAGGTCGTGAAGCACCCGGCCATCCCCGCGAGCGTGCGCAGGTGGTCGGTCATGAACTCCGGGCCCGTCCCGCAGTTGAGGCCCACGGAGAGGGGGGCGGCGTGCTCCACCGAGGCGAAGAAGGCCTCCACGCCCTGGCCGGCCAGCATGGTGCCCATGGGCTCGATGGTGGCCGAGAGCATGAGGGGGACCTCGAGCCCGGCGTCCCGGAAAGCCTGGCGGATCCCGATCAGGGCGGCCTTCACGTTGCGGGTGTCCTGGGCGGTCTCGAGCAGGAGGGCGTCGACGCCGCCCCTCAGGAGGCCCCGGGCCTGGACGCGGAAGCTCACGGCGAGCTCCTCGAAGGTGGCGCCCCCCGTGACCGAGAGGCTCTTGGTGGTGGGGCCCAGGGAGCCGGCCACGAAGCGCGGCCCGGGGAACTTCGCAGCGGCCTCCCTCGCCACCCGGGCGGCCTTCTCGTTCAGCTCCTCGGCCCTTCCTTCGATCCCGTACTCGGCCAGCACCAGGGGGGTGCCCCCGAAGGTGTTGGTCTCGACCATGTCGGCCCCGGCGGCGAAGTAGGCCTCATGGATGGCGCGGACCACGTCCGGACGGGAGGCCACCAGGACCTCGTTGCAGCCTTCCAGGTCGGGGCCCCCGAAGTCCGCGGCCGTCAGGTTCCGGTCCTGGAGCTGGGTGCCCATGGCCCCATCCAGGATGAGGACGCGCTGGGACATCAGTTCCGAGAGGGCGGGCTTCTTCATGCCGACGGGATTGTATCGGCAAGGCCGCCACCCTACCATGAGCCCGCCATGCCCAGGATCCGCGCCACCATCGCCCATTCCCCGGACGCCGACGACGCCTTCATGTTCTACGCCCTCTCCCAGGGCAAGGTGGCGACGGGGAAATACGAGGTCACCCACCTCCTCAACGACATCGAGACCCTGAACCGGGCGGCCGAGAAGGGGACCTATGAGGTCACGGCCATCTCCTACCATCAGTACCCCTACGTGGCGAGGGACTACGCCATGACCTGCTCAGGGGGGAGCTTCGGCGAGGGCTATGGGCCGGTGGTGGTCGCCCGCAAGGACCTCTCCCGGGCCGAGCTGGCCAGGACCGTCATCGCCATCCCGGGGGAGAGGACTTCGGCCACCCTGGCGCTGAGGCTCTGCCTGCCGGGCGTGAAGACGGTGGCCATGCCCTTCGACAAGGTCCAGCCGGCCGTGGCGGCCGGGGAGATCGAGGCGGGCGTCATCATCCACGAGGGCCAGCTCAGCTTCGGCGACGACCGCCTGCGCGGGGTCCTGGACCTGGGCGACTGGTGGAAGGCCGAGACCGGCCTGCCCCTGCCGCTGGGCGGCAACGCCGTGCGCAAGGACCTGGGCTGGATCGCGATGGCAGAGCTGGGCGCCCTGATCCGGGACACCGTGGCCTATGCCCTGGCCCACCGCGAGGAGGCTCTCACCCACGCGCTCTCCTTCGCCCGGGGTCTGGACCGGGGCCGGGCGGACCGCTTCGTGGGGATGTACGTCAACGACAGGACCCTGGACCTGGGGGCGGACGGGAAGAAGTCCGTCCAGCTCTTCCTGGAGAGGGCCTACGAGGCGAAGCTGATCCCGATGAAGCCCGTGATCGAGTTCGTGGAGACGGCGAAGGCGCTGCGGCGCTGGCCCTAGTCGCCGTGCGGCCCGGCCTGGAGCCTGGCGAGCGTCGCCTGGGCGTCCCGGGTGAGGGGGTCCAGGGCCGCCCCCGCCGCCAGCTTCTTCAGCAGGGCCTTGGCCTTGGGGGTCCCCAGGCGTTCCAGGGTCTGTAGGGCCCGGATCCGCCTCAACGGCTCGGGGTCCAGGGTCAGCCCGGGTTGCGCGAAGGCGTCCAGGATCTTCCCCAGGCGGTCCTTCACCTCCTCGGAGGTGGTTTCCTTCAGGGCGGACTGGAGAAGCGTGGTGATCCGGGGACCCAGGCCTTCCAGGTCCCTGGAGGCCTGCTCGCGCACCGCGTAGGAAGCGTCGTCCAGGTCGGCGACGAGCTTGCGGACCGGCTCCGGGGCGCTCTCCGCGGCGGGGGAGAGGCGGGCCTCCAGGAAGTCCTCGGCCCCCTTCGCCCGGGAGAGCTCCCAGGCGGCCCGCCAGGCGGCCGGGGCCGACTCCTGGGCGAGCACCCCCCAGAGCTTCTCGGGATCCTGGGACTCCGCGGGGAGGGGCGGCGGGGTCGCCGGCAGGGGCCAGAGGAGGACCGTGCCGTCCTGGCTTCCCGAGGCCACGGTCCTGCCGTCCGGGGAGAAGGCCACCGCGTTGACGCCGCCCTGGTGCCCCGTCAGGGAGAGGATCTCCTTGCCCGTGACGGCGCTCCAGAGCCTCAGGGTATGGTCCCAGCTTCCGGAGGCCAGGATCCTGCCGTCCGGAGAGAAGGCCATGTCGTAGACGGAGGAGCCGTGTCCCCTCAGCGTGAGGATCTCCCTGCCGGTGGCGGCCTCCCAGAGGCAGAGGACGTGGTCCTGGCTTGCCGTCGCCAGGGTCTTGCCGTCGGGAGAGAAGCGGACGCAGCGGACGGGGTTCCGGTGGGCGCGGATCTGGAGGATCTTGGCGCCCGTCACGGCATTCCAGAGGCCCAGGGAGCGGTCATGGCCTCCCGAGGCCAGGACCCTGCCGTCCGGGGAGAAGCAGAGGCACTGGACGGGGTCCAGGGAGGGCTGGATCTGCAGGATCTCCTTGCCGGTGGCGGTTTCCCTCAGCCGCACGAGGCTGTCCAGGCCCGCCGAGGCCAGGACCTTGCCGTCCGGGGAGAAGCAGACGGAGAAGAGGTGGTCCTCCTCCTCCGGAATCCGGAGGATCTCCTTGCCGGTGGCGGCGTCCCAGAGGCGGACGGTGTGGTCCTCGCTTCCCGAGGCCAGGACCTTGCCGTCCGGGGAGAAGCGGAGCGTGGTGACGGGGCCCTGGTGCGCGTCG
>JAHFOU010000202.1 GCA_023261525.1 Planctomycetota bacterium
AGAAATCCATGCGATACCTTGCGCTCGCCTACAAGAACCTCCTGCGACGTCCGATCCGGTCCCTGCTGACGGTCATGGGGGTGGCCCTGGCCGTCGCGGTGGCCGTGAGCCTCGGCGGCTTCAACCTGGGCTACCGCCGCGCCATCAACGCCTCGATCGAGAAGCTGGGCTACCAGGTGATGGTGATGGCGAAGGGCTGCCCCTACGAGGCCGCCACCATGATGCTCAAGGGCGGCACGGGCCTCCTCTACCTGCCCCAGGGAGTGTACGAGACGGTGAAGGCCGACCCGGATATCCAGGCTATCACGCCCATCTTCGTGGGCGTAGCCCAGAAGGAGGGCAGCGGCATCCGGGAAGAGGACTCTGCCAAGTCCTTCTCCATTATCTCGGGGATCGACGTGCCCTCCTTCCAGGTCATGAAGCCCTGGGTCGCCTTCAAGAGCGGCAAGGGGTATGACGGCGGCCGGTGGTTCGCGCCCCAGTCCGTCGACGAGGTCGTGATGGGCTTCGAAGCCGCCCAGTATGAGCAGCGCAAGATCGGGGACGTCTTCTACGCCTCCATCACTCCCAACGGGAAGTCCCAGCCTGTCCTACACACGTTCAAGGTGGTGGGCGTGCTGGAGCGCACCGGCACCCAGGACGACGGCACCGTCTTCGTACCCCTGGCGACGGCCCAGGAGATGTTCGGCCGCCCCGCGGCCCTGACCATCATCGGGATCAAGCTCAAGACCTTCAGCGCCTCCTCCCTGCGCGAGTTCGAGGGACGCTGGCTCAAGCTCCCGGAAGTTCAGGTGGTGAGCCTGGAGCAGGTCAAGGGCACTCTGGTCAGCCTGGTGGGTACTGCCCAGGCCATGGTTGCAGCCGTGGCCATCATCGCGGTCCTTGTGGCGATCATCGGCGTCATCAACACCATCCTGATGTCGGTCTATGAGCGGACCGGCGAGATCGGGATCATGAAGGCCCTGGGCGCCTACCGGAGCGACATCTTCCAGCTCATCTGGTTGGAGACCTTGGGCGTCTGCCTGGGCGGGGCCGTGGTCGGTTGTGCCCTAGCCTTCCTGGGGTCCAACCTAGTGGAGGCCGCCATCAAGGCCCTGATCGATCTGGGCGTCCAGGGATCCATCGTGGCCATCACCCCCGCCATGATCGGATGGGCGCTCCTGGGCTCGATCGGCCTGGGGTTCTTCGCGGGGCTTTATCCGGCGTGGCGGGCCGCCTCGATGCGACCCATCGAAGCCATCCGAGAGGGGGAGTAACCCATGGACCGGACGCCTGTCATCCAAGCCCGGGGCCTGAAGCGCCACTACCGCCGCGGCAGCGAGACCGTGAAGGCGCTGGACGGCGTGGATCTGGACATCTATCCCGGGGAAATGGTTTCCATCCTCGGGCCCTCGGGCTCGGGGAAAACGACCCTCGTGAACCTTCTCTCCTGTCTGGACGTCCCCACGTCGGGCACGCTGACCCTGGCTGGAAAGCCCGTGGGCAACCTCTCGGAGGACCGGCTGGCCGAGGCCCGGCGCGGCGTCCTCGGTTTCATCTTCCAGAAGTTTCATCTGATCCCGACCCTGACTGTTGCGGAGAACGTGGAGCTTCCCCTGATGTTCCTGAACCAGCCGGTCGACCGGATTGCCACCCAGGCTGTGCTGAAGCAGGTCGGTCTGGAGGACCGCTCCGGTCACCTGCCCAAGGAGCTCTCCGGCGGGCAGATGCAGCGGGTGGCCATCGCCCGGGCCCTCATTGCCAATCCCAAGATCCTGATCGCCGATGAACCTACCGGAAACCTGGACAAAGCCAACGGCGAGGCCATCTTCAAGCTCTTCCGACGGCTTTGCGCGGAAAAGGGACTGACGATCATCATTACCACCCACAACCTGGCCTTCGGCTACGAGGCCGACCGGGTCATCACCCTGGAGGACGGCCGGGTCATCAAGGAGGAATGCGGCAAGGGAGAGGGACGTTCGTGACGGTCCCCTCCTGCCACGCGGGCCAGCACCACCTGCTGAAGGCCAGGCGTCTCGGCATCGACACCTACCAGGAAGCCGTGATCTACATGCGCCCGGTCTGCCGGTCGGAGGGCTTCGAGGCCCAGGCGCGCATCCTCGTCAAGCTGAACGGCCGGGAGGTGATCGCGACGCTGAACGTCGTGACCTCGGATCTCCTTGCCCAGGGGGAGGCGGGCCTCTCCGAGGCCGCATGGCGGCATCTCGGCGCCCGGGAGGGCGATACCTTGAGTCTCGCCCATACCCCCTATCTCGAGTCGCTGGGACGCGTGCGCGCCAAGGTCTACGGTGAACATCTGGAGGAAGCGGACTACCGGGCCATCGTCCGGGACGTCGCCGCGGGGCGCTACGCCGACGTCCAGCTGGCTTCCTTCATGGCGGCGTGCGCGGGGAACCGCATGGATCCGGGAGAGATCCTCTCCCTCACCCGGGCCATGGTCGCCACCGGGGAGCGCCTCGACTGGGGTCGGACGCCGGTCGCGGACAAGCACTGCGTCGGAGGACTGCCCGGCAACAGGACCACCCCCATCGTGGTGCCCATCGTGGCCGCCTGGGGGCTGACCATCCCGAAGACCTCCTCGCGCGCCATCACGTCCCCCGCCGGGACGGCCGACACCATGGAAACGCTGGCCCCCGTGGACCTGGACCTCCCGCACATGCGCCGGGTGGTCGAACGGGAGGGCGGGTGCATCGTCTGGGGAGGGGCGGTGAGCCTGAGCCCCGCCGACGACGTCCTGATTCGCGTGGAGCGCGCGCTGGACCTGGACAGCGAGGGGCAGCTGGTCGCCTCGGTCCTTTCCAAGAAGGCGGCTGCGGGATCCACCCATGTCGTCATCGACATCCCCGTCGGGCCGACCGCCAAGGTCAGGACGCCGGAGGCCGCCCGGACGCTTGCAGGGCATCTCGAATCGGTGGGCGGGGCCTTGGGGTTGGCCGTGCGTGCCTGCCATTCGGACGGGAGCCAGCCCGTGGGAAGGGGGATCGGCCCGGCCCTCGAGGCCCGGGATGTCCTGGCCGTCCTGAACAACGCGCCGGGAGCTCCCGTGGACTTGAGGGATAGGAGCCTGGACCTGGCCGGGATCCTCCTGGAGCTGGGCGGAGGCCTGCCGGCCGGCGCAGGAAGACTCCAGGCGGAGGCCATCCTGCGCGAGGGGCGGGCTTGGCGGAAGTTCCAGGCCATCTGCGAGGCCCAGGGTGGGCTCCGGGAGCCTCCGAAGGCCCCCCATCGGCATGCGGTGGGAGCCCCCCACGCGGGACGCGTCACCTTCATCGACAACCGCCGGCTGGCCCGGGTGGCGAAACTGGCGGGAGCCCCGGGCGATCCCGCCGCCGGGCTGGATCTGCATGTCCGGCTCGGGGAGCGGGTGGCGGCCGGGCAACCCTTGTTCACGGTCCACGCCGACTCCCCCGGCGGACTGGATTACGCACTCTCCTTCGCGCAGGAGGGAGAAACGATCCTGACCCTGGAAACGGAAGGCGTGGCGGCCCGATGAAGCCCCTGTTCTTCCCGTTCCCGGGGAACGAGGCCTATTCGGAAGGCCTGAGGGGGTCGCTGGAGGCGGAAACCGGCCGTCTGACCCTGCACCGCTTCCCTGATGGGGAAAGTTATCTGCGTTTCGAGACGGAAGTCAGGGACCGGGAGGTCGTCCTGGTCTGCACCCTGGACCATCCCGATCAGAAGCTCATCCCGTTATTGATGGCTGCCGCCACGGCCCGGGACCTGGGAGCCCGTCGCGTCGGGCTGGTTGCCCCTTACCTCGCGTACCTGCGCCAGGACTGCCGCTTCCATCCGGGGGAGAGCGTCACCTCGGTCTATGTCGCACGCCTCCTGTCCACCTCCTTCGGATGGCTGGTCACGATGGATCCGCACCTGCACCGGTACGCTTCCCTGGGGGAGATCTATGCCATCCCCACGGAGGTGGTGGCTGCGGCGCCTGCGCTTTCGGCATGGCTCAAGACCGAGGTCTCCGACGGGGTGCTGATCGGCCCTGATGCGGAGAGCGCCCAGTGGGTCCGGGCGGTCGCCGCGGGGGCGGGGCTGCCCCATGTCGTGCTGGAGAAGGTGCGTCGGGGGGACAGGGACGTCTCCGTTTCCGTCCCGGACCTGGCCCGCTGGCCGGGTCGGACCCCGGTCCTCGTCGATGACATCATCTCGACGGGACACACCATGATCGCCGCGGTCCGGCATCTCGTAAGGTCGGGTCTGAAGCCTCCGGTCTGCCTGGCCGTGCATGGGATCTTCGCGGGAGAGGCGCATGCGGAGCTGCTCGCCGCCGGCGCGGTCCGGATCGTCACGACGGACAGCATCCCACATGCCACGAACGCCATCCCCACGGCCGGGCTTCTGGCCAAGGTCCTCCGGACGCGGGTCCAGGAAAGCGTCCGGTGACGTCTTCCGCGGTCCCGGCCCTCCAGTTCCTGGGAGCCGCCGGCACGGTGACCGGCTCCAAACACCTGCTCACGACCGCAGCCGGACGCCATGTCCTCCTGGACTGCGGCCTCTTCCAGGGGCTCAAGACCCTGCGCCTCAGGAACTGGGCGAAGCTGCCCTTCGATCCAAAGACGCTGGATGCCGTGATCCTGAGCCACGCCCACATCGACCATTCCGGGGCGCTCCCCCTTCTGGTGAAGCAGGGCTTCCGCGGCAGGATTTTCTGCACCCCCGGCACCCGGGACCTCCTGAAGGTGATGCTGCCCGACGCGGCCCACCTCCAGGAAGAGGAGGCCGGCTACGCCAACCGCAAGGGGTACTCCAGGCACAAGCCCGCATTGCCTCTCTACACCGGGGAG
>JAHFOU010000203.1 GCA_023261525.1 Planctomycetota bacterium
GATGAGCACGATCACGTTCCAACGTGACATACACGGGCGCGAGACCTGGAAGTCCTGGTGGGCGAAGCATCGGGACGAATCCTCAGGGGAATGGTGGAAACAATCGTTGGACGACAGCATATGGAAATACTTGGGGCCGGAGGCACATAACCAGCCTGCTCACCAGATCATCCTGAAGCTGTACGAATTTCACCTAGATCGGCGTTATGGTCTGATTAAGCCCATGGGCAGAATCGGGCACCTGGGTTTCGTCCCAGTCCTAATCCAGGCTCTCGACGAACGTGCTCCTGATGGCCCTTCTTCCTACGATGTGATCACGGCGCTGGAACTGATCGGTCGCCGCCATGGATGGGATGAGGATCTCGTCTCCCCTGCAAACCGATCCGGATACTACTATGACCTCGAAGGGCCTGGACGTGTTAATTGGAAGCGCTGGTGGGCCGAGCACAAGGGAGATCCCCAGTTCAGCCAGGCGGGCGACGCGCCGTGATACGCGGGAAGGCCCTGGGTTCGGTTCGCCTTCGATGCGGGAACTCAGCATGTGGAGATACCAGGGCGCAAATGGTCGATGGGGAACAATGCCCTCAAAGTCGGGGAAGCCAAATCGGGAAAGTGATCGCTCCGTAGGGCTGCCGGACCTCAGAAAACCCCGTTCCCGGCCCCCAAGACCCCATCGGGCCGCCTGACTGGGGATTCTTGTCCGCGGCCGGACTTGACTCATCTCCCCCCGCCTGATTCAATGAATCTACTTGCTCCCCGTCCGACACGCCGTAAGGCCTCGGACGGGGTTATTCTTTTCAGGGGGTCCCCGTGCTGTCCGAGCCAGCCTTCAAACGGGCCATCGCCTTTGTGGACGGCCAAAACCTCCTCCACGCCGCCCTCGAGGCTTTCGGCTACACCCATCCCAACTACGATGTGAAGGCGCTGGCGGAAGCGATCTGCGGCCCCAGGGGATGGAATCCGGTCCAGGTCCGCTTCTACACCGGCGTCCCTTCTCCAGGTGACAACGCCTTCTGGCACCACTTCTGGAGCGCCAAGCTCGCCCACATGGGGCGGCAGGGGATCCACTCCTACTCCCGCCCACTCCGCTACCGGAACAAGCTGGTCCGTCTGGCGGACGGCACGGAGCACACGGTCCTGACGGGCGAGGAGAAGGGGATCGACGTCCGGATCGCCCTGGACATCGTCCGCATGGCCCACCGCAACGAACTCGACGTTGCGCTGGTGCTCAGCCAGGACCAGGACCTGTCCGAAGTGGCCCAGGAGATCCGCACCATCGCCCAGGAGCAGAGACGCTGGATCAAGATGGCCTCGGCCTTTCCTGTCAGCCCGACGACGCGAAACCGGAGGGGGATCGAGCGCACCGACTGGATCCCCATCGACCGGAGTACTTACGCAGCCTGCCTGGATCCCAGGGACTACCGTTCGAGGCCGCCGGGACCTGGAGCTTCCTGACCGGCGGTGCCACCCGGTTGTCAATTGCCGACGACCTGCGTCACCGTCGCCATCTACCTCAACGGGGGGGGGCGGTGGATTCAAGGAAGGGCCTGGGCGATCTTGAGGCCGTCTCCAACCAGGGAAAACAGGGGTTCGGGAAGCGTCCCCAGGGTGGCAAGACGATGCTCGAGGGCGGCGGCTTCCATGTCCTCGTCCAGGTCGTCACGAGTCCCTGCCGCCCCGCGTGCATAGGCCTGGATCTCGTCATGGAGCAGGCGGCGTTGCTGCTCCGTGAGCCAGCGATCAATGGTCTCCATGCTTACTTGCCCGCCGCCCGCGCGAACTGCCCGATCTGCTTCCAGCACCGGGAGAGGGCGTCGTTGTGTCCCGCCCCCGGAATGGGGACGAAGGAACATCCCAGTGCCGCGGCCAGCGCCTCCCCATGGGCCGGGCGGATGAGCCTGTCCTGATCCCCGTGCATCACCAGGGAAGGGCAGTGGATCCCCTTCGCCGCCTCCAGCGAGTCATAGTGCTCCCAGAGCAGGAGGTGGACCATCCAGGACGGATAGAGCTCCTTGGCCACGTCATCCAGGCGCGAGAAGGGGCTCACCAGGATCAGGCCCTCCACGGGGTGCTTGGAGGCCGTCTGGACCGCCACCGCGGCCCCCAAGGACCAGCCGATCAGGACGATGCGACGATGGGGATGGCGCTCCCTCAGCCATTCCAGGCCTTTTTCGGCATTCGCCGTCAGGTGCTTCTGGGAGGGGCTTCCCGGCACCCCGCCGTAGCCCGGATACTCCAGGGCCAGGAAGGGGCATCCCAGGGCGGCCAGTTCGTCCAGGGCCCCCGAACTCCGCATCGTCTCCAGGGTCTCCCCGTTGCCATGGAAGAAGAGCAGGGCCGGGGCCCGCTTGTCCTCCGGTTTCCCGTCCCAGGCCCAGCCGAGGCCGGGCACGTCCATCAGGGAGGAGGGGGGGGGCGGGTTGGCCTCCGCCCGGCTCCCGGGATAGAGCAGGAAGCGGGTCAGACAGCCCGTGCCGAGGAAGAGGGCCAGCAGGAGGGCTGCATAGACGGCCAGGCGCATCCTCAGGACCCGGCTCACAACTTGAACAGCCTCTTCAGGAGCTCCGCCGCCTCGGGGCCCTCGACCTTCAGGGCCTCCAGGGGGTCATGGAGGATCTTGTTCATGAGGCGGTGGGTGACCTCCTCGGCCGCGGCGCGCTCCGCGGGAGGGAGGCGGTCCAGCTCCTGGGCCCTCAGCTCCTGGACCCTGGCCCGCAAGGCCGTGATCAGGGGCTGGAGGTCCCGCCGCTCGCCGCGGTCCTTCAGGAACCCGGCCACCTGCTCCTCCACGATGACCCGGCAGGCCTCCAGCTCCTCCGAGCGCCCCTTCAGGTTCTCGTGGGCCACCTTCTCCAGGTCGTCCAGGTCGTAGGCGTAGACGTTCTCCAGGTCCTTCACCTCGGGGTGGATGCTGCGCGGCACGGCCAGGTCGATGAGGAAGAGCGGCTTCAGGCGGCGCCGGCGCTGGGCCTCGCGCACCAGGGCGGGAGAGAGGAGGAAGCCGTCGCCCGAGGCCGAGGAGACCACGACGTCCGCCTGGGCCAGGGCCTCTCCCAGGTCCTCGAGGCGGAAGGCCTTGCCGCCCCGCTGGCGGGCCAGGGCCTCGGCGCGCTCGAAGGTCCGGTTGGCGACCAGGAGCCTCCCGCCGGCCTCGGCCAGGTGGGCGGCGGCCAGTTCCCCCATCTCCCCGGCCCCGATGACCAGGACCCCGTGGCCCGAGAGGTCCTGGAAGATGCGCCCGGCCAGCTCTGCGGCCACCGAGCCCACCGAGACCCTGCCCTTGCCCACCGTGGTCTCCGAATGCACCCGCTTGGCCGTCGCGAAGGCCCGCTGGAACAGGGCGTGGAGGACGGGACCCAGCATCCCGTGCTCCCCGGCCAGGGTATAGGCCTCCTTGGCCTGCCCCAGGACCTGGGTCTCGCCCAGGGCCAGGGCCTCCAGCCCCGAGGCCACCGAGAAGCAGTGGCGCACCGCCTCGGGCCCCTCCAGGCCGTAGGCGTGGGGCGCCAGGACGGAGGGCTCCAGGCCCTGGAAGGAGGCCAGGAAGCCCAGGAGGCCCTCGCGGGGAGGCAGGGGATCGGAGGCCACGTAGAGCTCCACCCGGTTGCAGGTCCCCAGCAGAAGGGCTTCCGCGGAGGGGAAGGAGGCCTTGAGGGCCCCGTAGAGGGGTCCCACCCGGGCGGCGGGGATGGCCAGGCGCTCCCGGACGGCCAGGCCGGCCGTGCGGTGGCTCAGGCCCAGGAGGGCGACGGAAGTGGTCATGGGTGCCCCACCAGGAGCAGAAGCAGGGACATCAGGAAGGCCGTCACGGAGAGGGCGGCCACCTTGGGGCCCCTCAGGGCCGCGGCCAGGCGCACCCCGGTGACCCCGGCCAGCAGGGCCCAGACCGCCCCGGAGAAGAGCACGAGGGGGCTCCAGGTGACGGTGTGGAGGAAGGCCGCCAGGAGGGAGGCCGTCCAGCAGGAGAGGGCGGCGATCAGGCCCAGGAGGTTGAGGCGGTCCAGGACCTCCAGGGAGGGCAGGAGGCCCGAGCGGGTCGGATCCGCCTTGAGGCGGCGGTGCTGGACCAGGTACAGGGCCCCGGAGGCGAAGGCCAGGGCGAAGGCGGCCTGGCCCAGGAGGGCCGCGATGCCGTGGAACATCATCCAGGGGACCTGAGCCGAGCCGGCCGCGCCCCAGGGCCTCTCCCCGGCCAGGGGGGCCGCCGCCGCGCAGGCCGCCGCCACCGGAAGCAGGAAGACGCCCAGGGCCCTCACCCTCAGGAAGGCCAGATGGACCCCGGCCGCGCCCAGGGCCGCCCAGGACAGGACGTCCATGCCCGTGGCCGTCGGAAAGCCCCTCATCCCCAGGAAGACGAACAGGAGCCCGGCGGCGGAACCGGCCAGGAAGGAGGCCACCCGGCGGCGGCCGGCCCCGTTCCCCTGGGAGAAGAGGTCAGCGGCCGAAAAGCCCGTGGAGACGGCCAGGAGGGCTGCGGCCAGCGCAGGGGGCATCCAGAGGAGAAGGGGCATGGCGGGAGGCATTGTAGCGGGGGGGCAATCCTGATACACTCCCGCGCTCGACCGAATCCAAGGAGATCCCCGACATGGGCGACGTGCAAAGCGAGGCGAAGCAGGGACTTGAGACCCTCCTGGGACAGGACACCGTCCAGGCCGTGGAGGAGGTCCGGCGCCTGATCTCGTCCTCCGACCCCGTCCGCGAACAGGCCCTCCAGATCCTGGAGGCCACCCGTGAGAAGCGCGGCGAGGCCAAGGAACAGCACGGCCTCCTGGCCTGGGCCCTGG
>JAHFOU010000204.1 GCA_023261525.1 Planctomycetota bacterium
ATATTCCCTCGCCATAGCCATGACCAAAGAGGATCACCTGGTCGCCTGGAAGAAGCAACTCGATGGACTGAAGGAGGACATCGCCGATCTCTGGGTGCGAAAAGATCTGTTCAATCGGTTACAAGCGATTTCGCGGAAGAATCCCGCAATTAGCAATCCTGGTCACTTCCTAATGTGGATGGCGAGGAACTACGCAGATGCGGAATGCAGTGGTATTAGGAGAATGGTCGATAAGAGGAGCGGGACTAGGTCCATAACGCGGCTTTTGGAAAGCATCCAGAGGAATCACGATGCGGTTTCTCTGGAGCGCATGCGGACTGTGCATTCGAACATGGATGCGACCAGGCTGAATCGGTATTTGCAGCCTATGTTTCGGGGTAAGAGTTGTCTGGATCCAGATGTCGTGCGTGAGGATCTCGTTGCGCTAGAGGCGATCACTGCGAAAGTGAAGAAATATACGGACCACAGGATCGCCCATGAGGGGGAGGCCTTCGAGATCGAAACACCGCGATTTGATGACATCCATCGGGCCATCAAGCATATTGAGGATCTGCTGTTCAAATACCGGGAGTTGCTCACGGGTGAGCATTGGATTCCACTCGAAGGGGCCGCATGGGGAACGGCTCCGGAGAAGGTTTTTGAAAAAGCGTGGCTTATCCGTAAGGAAGGCAGGACCTAGTGCCGCTCGTGGATGAGGCTGCTCGTAACCGCACTTTTGATAGTGCGATGGAGATCTGGTTCGAGCCGGAAATTCGTCGTCGCCAAGAATTGGGCACGGCACCGAAGCCATTCCCGCTGAGAGCGGCCCAAGTTCTTATTTATTCGGATGATCGCCCTAATGAGGTGCGATTGAATGAGGAGGTTCGGGCTCTCGCTGAGGTGAGGCTAAAGTCAGGAATTACCAAGAAGCAAGGTGAGTCTGTTTATGTTCATGATGTCGAAGGTGTTCAGCACATTTTGCCTGAGGACACAGATCCCGACTGCGGGCACTTTACGCTAATCCTTATAGGTGGCAGTTGGCATGGGGCTTTCGATTTCCGCTACAACAAGCGCGCGATCTCGGATCTTCTCTCTGCTGCTGAGGAGTTTTTCGAGACCAGCGTCGCGGCCCTAGCCGCAGGCAGGATCAGAGCGGCTATCGATAATCTTTTTAGCGCGGCTGAGTTGGCCGCAAAGGCTTGTGTGCTCTCTAGTCCGGCGGAGGACTACGCCACTCCCGAGTCGCATGGCCAAGTTCACTCTCGTTTCAACTGGCTCGCTAAGAACGGCGCGGTTGATACCGAGCATCGCAAGACATTCAATGCCCTTCGAGATTCACGGCTCAATGCGCGGTACATCCGCCGCTCTGAAATCGAAACGCCTGAACTTGTCGCAACATGGCAGTCAGTAATCAGGGATCTTATTTCTCATGTTCGTGAGCGTGCGGCAGTTCGCTAGCTGGCGTTTCAATGCTTAAGGTCTGAAGGGGAGGGGGGTGTCTTGATCAAGAATGACGCGGACAGCAAGAAGCGGCTCATAAGGCTTGAGCAGTACTATTTCCATCGCCTCTACTCGATTGACCTCGACTCCGCTCGGCATGCTCTTCGGGTTCTCAGGCGCTACCGTCGCAAGGACGTGAGGTACTGCCTGCTGGGGCATGTTGTGGTGACCTACATCAGGCCTTTCTCTTCAAACAAGGGAATCCGCATCTCTAATCATGCGCTGAATGAAAAAGTGGTTCCTACGGGGATGCGCTCGTTGCACAGAGAACTCAAAAACTCCCGAGACAAGCAATTTGCCCATACAGACTATGAATACTCTAGGCCGAAAGCTGTGGATTGGAGCTCGCCTCAGGGCAAGTGGTTCCCAATGAGCTTCCGTGGGTATGACTATGCACAGCTCGACACCCGGGTTCCTGAAATTGAGCGCTTGGTGGAGGCGGTAGAAAGGAATCTGAAGGGCAGAATTGATGCAGCACACGATGAACTTAGCCAACTGCTTAAAGACGCCAAAGAAGAGCAGGTTCTTAAAATCACTGCGCTGAGGGACCTTGATGCCTAATAGAGTGGCTGATCCACTGACCTCGGCTGGGGGGAGACTGAGAGAGGGCTCAGTGGTCAGCTGACCTGAGCTAGCGGATCTATGGGCCAGGCTCTGGGAGTCCAGCCGCCCACTAATAGCTCTTGAAGAGGAATGTCATGGTGGGTGGGGGTGACATCGCGCTAGTGATTGTAGGAGTGAGACTTACGCATTCTCGTCCCTCAAAAAACCGGACAAAACGGACATCGGAAGCCCTGGGAATCAGGGAGCTCTGCTTATAGAATCACCAGGCGCGTGGCAGAGAGGGGGCTTCCCCTTCGCTGGCCACGGCGCACCACCCTCTGCACGGATTGAATCCCCCGGTTCCCCGGGATATAAGCGTTGCCCCCTCGTGAACGCCCTCCGCATCCTCCGCTCCGGCCCCGCCTGCCCCTCTCCCGCCCGCCTGAAGCGTCTGCGCGCCAGCTTCCTCCGCCGGGGCTATGTCCGCCTTCCCGGCTTCCTGGAGCCCCGCCTGCGGGGATGGGTCCGCTCCCGCCTGGCGCGGGCGAGGTTCCGCATCCGTCCCGGGCCCGACGCCAACCGCGAGGAGGTCCTGGATCCGGACCTGGCCTTCTCCCTGCTCGTCCTCCTCCTGAACGACCCGGTCCTGATCCGGGGGGTGGAGGCGGCCACGGGCTCCCGGGTGCGCGGCTTCTCCGGCCGCATCTTCCGCATGCGGCCAGGCCGGGGGCACTACAGCCGCTGGCACTCCGACTGGAAGGGCGGGCGCAAGGTGGGGTTCCGCATCCACCTGGGAGGGCCCTGTCGCGGGGGGGGGCTCCTGCTCCGTCGGGCCCGGGAGGATCGTCCCTTCGCCCGGGTCGCGCCGGCCTCCGGCGGGGCGGTCCTCTATCGCCTGGGTCCTGATCTGAGGCACCGCACCGCGGACCTGGGCGGCTCCGGACCCCTGGTGGCCCTGGACGGGTGGTTCATGGCCCGTGCCCCGTCCGTGCCCCTTCCGAAGAAGGCGGTCGGGTCGCCGAGGCCTCCCCGCGCCGGTCGGAAGTTCCGTTCCCTCTCGGACCGTCTCGTCATCCCCCCGGACGTGATCTGGTTCGGCACGGAGCCGGCCCTGAGGATCTGCCGCCTCCCGGAGGGCAGGATCGTCGTCCTGGACGGGGTGTCCAGCCGGTGCTGGTCCCTGCTGGCCCGTCGCCTCTCCCTGCCGGGGATCCTCGCGCGGATGGCCCGGGAGTACCAGGTCCCTCCGGATCGTCTGCGGAAGGACCTCCTGGGCCTGCTTCAGCAGCTGGCGGGGCTCGGATTCCTGCGGGTGAGGTCGTGACGTTCAGGCTTGGTCTGTCGGGGCTGGAGGGTGTCCCTTCCGCCGCGGAGCTGGCCCGCCTGCGGGCCGGCTACCTCCGGCGCCACTGCCTTCGCCTGCCGGGCTTCTTCGCCCCGCCGCTGCTGGCCTTCCTCCGGCGGGAGATCCGGGAGAAGGACTTCCGGGAGCGGCCGCGGGGAAAGACCGGCCTGGAGTCCTACCTGGCCTCGCAGCGCGTCCTCGGCCTGCTGGATTTCCTGGTGAATGATCCGGCCCTCTTCCGGGTGGTGGAGGGCGTCCTGGGCTGCCCCCGCGTCCGCATCTTCCGGAGCAAGATCTACCGCATGGTGCCCGGCCACCCCCATCACAAGGACTGGCACCAGGACACCCGGCCCTGGCACCAGGTGGCGATGAGCGTGAACCTCAGCCCCGGGCGCTTCGGCGGCGGCGTGCTTCAGATCCGCGACCGCCGCAGCGGCCGCATGCTGTACGAGGGGGCCAACACGGGGCCGGGCGACGCGGTGCTCTTCCCGGTGGCGCCCCACCTGGAGCATCAGGTCACGGACGTGGCGGGACGGGGCATCCGCATGGCCTATGCCGGCTGGTTCCTGGAGCGCCCGGCCTTCTCCGCGATGCTGCGCCGGAGCCCGTCCCCCGTGCGGCAGGGGGGGGCCTTCCGGTCCGCCCTCCGCCTGTCGGACCGGGTGAAGGCCTCGGCCTCGGCGGCCTGGCGGCGTTCGGGGAAGACGACCCTGCTGTTCGGCGCGGACCGCGGGGTGATCACCGAGCTCGACGGGGTGGGAGGGAGGCTCTGGAGCCTCCTGGCCGCGGGAAGCTCCCTTCGCGGGGTCTGCGAGGCCCTGGCCCGGGAGTACGACGCGCCGGCGTCCCGGCTGGAACGGGATGTCCTGAGGGTCGCCCAGGGCCTGCGCGGCGCGGGCCTGCTGGTGAAGGGATGATCCAGGTCCGGCGGGACGGCCACGCGACGGAGGCCGGGACGCTCCGGCGCCTGGGCCGCGAGTTCGCCCGGCGCCGCTGCGTCTCCCTGCCCGGCCTGCTGGAGCCCGGGCTCTGCCGGGCCGTCCTGGATGCGACCGCCTCCGCGCGCTTCGTGGACCGGAAGATCCCGGCCGGCTTCTTCCGCCGCAGGATGCCGGGCGGGATCGATTCCGTGATGCGTCCGAATCCGGCGACAGGATTTCTCGACACCCTGTTCAACGACCCCTCCTGGCTGGCCCTGGTGGCCCGCCTCACCGGCCTGGGCCCCCTCGCCGGCTTCCGGGGGCACGGCTACCGGATGGTGCCGGGCCGGGATCACCACCGCCCCTGGCACAATGACGCCGAGCACGGCCCCCTCCTGGGGATGAGCCTGAACCTGACCCCCGCCCCGTACCAGGGGGGTGTCTTCGGCCTGCGCAACGCCCGCACCCGCCGTGTCCTGGCCAGGATCCCC
>JAHFOU010000205.1 GCA_023261525.1 Planctomycetota bacterium
CGCCGACCTCATCAAGGCCGCCTTCGATCCCAACACCCACCTCAACAAGCAACTGCCCGACCGGCTGATGTGGCGCTGGATCGACAAGTCGGACCTGACCCAGTGGTCCACCGAGGGCAACCTGGGGCCCACCGGGACCTTCCGGGTATCCTCCTTGGGGCGGATCTTGGATGCCAACGGTCGCCTGCTGGCCCAGGCCGAGCTCGTCCAGCGCGTGGAGGCCTTCACCCTCCTGCGCCAGACCAGCCAGAAGGACTTCGTGAAGGGGCGGGGCCTGTCCCAGTACCTCTCCCTGGAGAACGATCCCTTCACCAGGACCACGGGGGACTCCGCCTCCTGGCTGGGCGGGGGGCAGGGGCTCGCGGCCGCCACCTATCCGAACCCTCCCGCCGCCCTTCCCGGCAATGCCGCCGACTTCGACGGCGCGATCGGCCTGGCCACCGTGGAGCTGGAGCCCGCGAACCCCCCTCCGGAGGGGGGGAGCCTGCGCTTCCTCCACCATTTCGACGACGGCCTGGATGCCGATTTCGGGGCCGCCAAGGCCCGGCGCGTCCCCGGTCCCGCGGACTGCGACACCCACCTGCTGGCCGGCGTGGGGGACAGCGTCTGGCCCGTTTCGGGAGAGCCCAACACCTTCGGTCCGGACGGTTTCCACGCCCAGACCTACCGCAGCCCGGCCTTCCCTTCCGAAGGGAACCTCCCCGACCCGGTGGTCGCTGGAGGCGCCACAAGCAACCATGGCGTCTTCAGCTACTGGGTCAAGCCCATGCGCTACTTCATGCAGATCGCCATCGACGCCAGCTGCGTCCGCCAGGGCGCGGAGACCCAGGCCCTGGGCGTGGGAAGGGGGAGCAGCAAGGGCTGGGGGATGGTGGCGGAGTGCCGGGTCCCCTCCGGAGGGGGGGGGCTTGCCGACTTCAAGATGGAGCGTCAGTACTACGAGCAGGAAGGTCTTCCCCTTCGCGCGCCCGGGGCCCGCTGGTGCCTGGTGACGGCCCGCTGGGATACCAACGAGACGGCCTCGACCTGGGACGTCTTCCTCTCGCTGAAGGGGACGGGGATCTCGCCTGCTCCCGATGACGGTGGAGGCGTGTACGGCGGTGCGGCGACGGCGTTCGAGATCACCCTGGCCCAGAATCTCCTGTCTCCTTCAACGTCCCTGGTCCTCGGAGAGCAGACGGTCAATACCCTGGGTTTCGCGAACCAGGTGATCGACGAGTTCGCGGTCTACGACTTCGGGGACGCGGCCGACATCGCCTTGGGGCGTTGCGACCAGTTGCAGGTCCGGCGTTGGAGGGACGGCCGGTACTACAAGGGGGACGATGCCACCTATGTGTCCCCTCCGCTCGAACCGAGGAAGGGGGAAGCCGTCCGCCTGGTCGGCGTCCATTGGACCGCCTACCTGCCCGGAGAGAGCCGCCGGGATGTGGTCAATACGTTTGCCCAGTCCTTCGATGATCCCGTCACGGGCAACACCATCCAGTCGGGGGGGGCGTCGGACACGCCGGAACCCCGCCTGGTCGATCCCATCCTGGCGGACAATCCCGGAGGGCAACCCCGGATGTGGGTGGACCTGGAGCTCCTGGATGGCGCGGGGACCCTGATCTCCCCGGCGATGACCCCCTTGGCCTCCGGGGGGCGCATGGACCGAAGGATGGGGTCCTTCTGTTACCGCCTGCGCTTCCGCAACGGCATTCCCCCGGGGGTGCTCCTGGACAATCCCGTCCTGGAGACCCCCTTCCTCGACGACATCACCTTCGCCTGGCAGAGGATTTCGGGGCCCCGAATTCTGGGCTGGGAGAGGCCTTGAAAAACCGCCTCGGGCTCGCCCTTCTGGTGACGCTCGGGGTGCTGGGGGTCCTGGCCTCCCTGGCCGTGATATTCGTGACCATGGCCCAGCTGGAGCGGAGGGCCTCCCTGCAGCGCCGGAACGCCACCGCGGCGCTGCTGTTGGCCCGCAGCGGGATCGAGGACGTCCTGGCCAGGGTCTCCGCGGGACAGGACCCCACCGCGGCCCGCAATCTCTATGCGGGGGAGGACTGGGATGGCCTCGACGGGATGCTGAGCGGATTCGAGGCGGCCCAGGAGGTCTACCGCCCGACCGGCTCCGGGACGGCGGCGGACACGTACGGCTGCCCGGTCCGGCATGCGATGCATCCCAGCTTTGCCGTGGCCACCTCCCCACTCAACGCGGACCCGGCCCTGATCCGTGTGGACGGCCGCCAGCGGGGGTATTCGGGGGTGGGGGGCAACGGAGCGACCTACAGCCTGAAGGTGGAGGACGAATCGGCCAAGATCAATGCGAACGGAGGCTTCCTGGACGACAGGGACCGGGATGGAGACGGGATCCCGGACTTCCGCGATCCGGACGTGCGCAAGACCGCGGCTCCCTCCGACACGGGCCTGGGCTGGAACTTCCAGCTCGCCCGCATGCTCAACGTGCTGGGTGCCCAGCCGGAAGTGGGCCTTGCCACGCTGGGGGCGGATGTCCTCCGGAACCGCCCGGCGGGAGGGTACCGGTCCCTCGAGGACCTGCAACGGCGGATCGGCACCGCCAAGGACCTCTCTCCCTGGGTGACGGTCTCGAGTTGGGCGGACCCCAAGGTCGTCCACCCCAACGGCTATGCCGCCCAGGCCGGATCCCTCACCTTCGAGATGAGCGAGATCAAGAAGGCCCGCCTTCCCCTTGGGCTCGAGGAGGGAGGGAGGTCCCCCGTGAACCTCAACGCCGCGCCGCGCCCGGTGCTGATCGCGCTGATCCAGGGACTCCAGGGGCGGACCTGGCAGATGCCCCGGTATCCCCAGACCTGGCAGATCGGCGCCGTGCTTGCGGGTGCCATCGCGGATGGCCTGATCGCCCGCCGGGCCGTGGCGCCCTTCCAGACCTGGGGGGAGTTCTCCGCCTGGTGCGACACCCTGTCCGGCACCGTGGTGACGGGGCTGGATGCCGGGGCGGCGAACTACCTGGGGTGCGGCAACCAGGGACCCGGGGAAGTCCTGAAGGCCAACTTCGATCCCAACACCGGACTCAACAAGGAGCTTCCGGACCAGCTCCGCTACCGGTGGGTGGACAAGTCGGATCTCTGCATCTGGTCCACCGAGGGGAGCCTGGGCCCCACCGGAGCGTTCCGGATCGCCTCGGCGGGCCGCCTGCTGGACGGCTCCGGACGGGCCCTTGCCGAGCGGACCTTCCAGGCCGGCGCGCAGGCCTGGACCTTCCTGAGGCAGACGACCCAGAGGGACTTTTCGGAAGGCAGCAAGCTCTCGGCCGTCACGACGACCGAACGGACCGCGGGGGGGCTGGCGGTCTCGACCTATCCCTGTCCCCGGACGGCCCTTCCGGGCCATGCGGCGGACTTCGACGGCGGCGTCGCCCTGGCGACGGTCGAGCTGGAGCCCCTCAACCCGCCCGGAGGAAGCCTGCTCTTCCTGCATCATTTCGACGATTCCCTCAATGCCGAGGATCTGGGGTATCCTCATGCGAGCATGCTCACCACGGATCTCAGCGTCTCCAAGCTCCAGACGGACCTGACCGCGAGCGTGTGGCCTGACACGGCGACGGAGCCCCTCACCCTCTACCCGGACGGGCTTCATCCCCAGCGCTTCCGGTCGCCGGCCTTCCTCGCCGAGGGGAATTTCCCCGCCAGCCTGGTGAGCGGCATCGCCCTGCCCTGCGTCCACGGGGTGTTGAGCTACTGGGTCAAGCGAAGCGCCTCCACCGTGGTGAGCCTCCAGAATGCGGATTACCTGCACTTCTCCTGCAACCGGAAGAAGGCCCCGGCCGAGTGGCACACGCTCCAGCTCGGCCACGAGCTGGACTTCATCGGCATGCTCTTCGAAAACTCCGACGTCCCGGGCGACAAGTTCTACGAGGTCGCGTCGTGGGTGAACATGGGGCCCTGGAAGAAGGTCCTCTTCCCGGGCTTGCGGTGGGACCTGGTCACCGTAGGGTTCAACTCGGCCGCGTCCGCCATGGACGACCAGGCCAACGTGTCGGTCCAGGGCTTCCCGGCCCCGGTGGGCCGCCAGCAGGGCAACGCCTACATCCCGTGGGGCCCGTTCCATCCGGACCAGGACCAGGATCTTTTCACTCCCGGCACGGTGTTCACCCTGGGCGCGTACGTCCCGACGCTCGCGGGGACCGGCGGCCTGCCCATCGGCTACGCCAACGACGTCCTGGACGAGTTCGCGATCTACGACCTGGGCGCGGATGCGGCGTCGGCCGCCCTGGCCGCCCAGGTCCTGGCCGCTGGGCGCTTCGTCCAGGGGCGCTACTACAAGGGGGAGGACGGGGTCTTCCTTTCGGCGCCGATGCGGTCGGACCTCCCCGGAGAGCCCCTGCGCCTCCTGTCGGCCCGCTGGACGGCCTCCCTGCCCTCCGAGGCCCGGCAGGAGCTGAACTACGACTTCAAGGCGTCCGGGGGATGCCCGGCCCTGAGCCAGCCCCGTGCCGGGGACCCGTCCTTGGCCCAGAGCCGGGTGGCCTTGGAGCTGGTGGACGAGGCCGGGACGGCGACGCTCCAGCCCCTTCAGCAGGGTGGGTGGATCGGCCGCTCCCTGGCAGGGTTCCGCTACCGCATCCTGTTCAAGACCGGCCTGGCCGACCCCCTGAACCAGCCCGCCTTGGAGACGCCCTACTTCGACGACATCACCTTCGCCTGGCAGAGGATTTCCGGGCCCCGCATCCTGGGCTGGGAGCAGCCTTGAAAAACCGCCTCGGGCTCGCCCTTCTGGTCGTGCTCGGGGTACTGGGCATCCTGGCCCTGCTGGCCA
>JAHFOU010000206.1 GCA_023261525.1 Planctomycetota bacterium
TGCAACGCAGGATGAGGCCCTCCAGCGCGGGGGGGACGGCGGGGTTGACCTCCCGCGGCGGCTTGGGGGCCTGGTGGACGTGCTGGTACAGGAGGGTGGTCGCGCTGTCCCCCTGGAACGGGGGGCGGCCGACGGCCAGCTCGTAGAGCGTGCATCCCAGGGAGTAGAGGTCGGAGCGGATGTCCACGTCCCCGCCGGTGGCCTGCTCGGGCGAGATGTAGTTCGGCGTGCCGGAGACGATGCCGGAGCGCGTGAGGTTCAGGTCGGTCCGCTTGGCCAGGCCGAAGTCCGTCACCTTGATGACCTCGTCCTGGGTCAGGATGAGGTTGGAGGGCTTGATGTCCCGGTGGACGATCTTGAGCCTCCAGGCCGCCTGGAGGGCCTGTCCGGCCTGGACGGCGATCTTCAGGACCTCGCCGGGGGAGAAGCGCCGGCCCGCATGCAGGGCGCTGGAGAGGTCCTGTCCCTCGACGAACTCCATGACGTAGAAGTGCCGGCCCTCGGCCTCCCCGGCCCCGAAGACCTGGACGACGTGCCCGTCGATGAGGCGGGCGACGAGCTTGGCCTCGCGCTTGAAGCGGTCCAGGAAGTCGTGGGAGCCGGCGATCTCGTCGAGGAGGATCTTGACGGCCACGGGGCGGTCCACGGAGACCTGCCGGCCGCGGTAGACGGCGCCCATGCCGCCCTTGCCGAGGACCTGGTCCAGGTCGACTTCGTAGTCCCCCCAGGTTCTGAGGTCCGCCATGGCGGGAGGGATTCTACCTGACGCACCCGGCCCTTCCCCATCCGCCTTTCGTAGGGTAGGCTTCGGTCCATGCCGATTCCCCAGGCCGCCCCCGCCCAGGATCCCCTGTCGAAGCTCTTCGCCCTGGCGGTCCAGAAGTCCGCCAGCGACATCCTGATCACCGCGGGCTCCCCGCCCATGCTCAGGATCGCCGGGGACCTCCATCCCCTCACGGCCCCCGCCCTCACCGGCGAGGACACCAAGCGCTGGTGCTACGGCGTCATCGCCTCCGACCAGATCGCCCGCTTCGAGCGCGAGAAGGAGCTCGACTTCTCCTTCGACTACCAGGGCAAGCTCCGCTTCCGCGGCAACCTCTACGTCCAGCGCGGCCAGGTCGCCGCCGCCTTCCGCGTCATCGCCAACGACATCCCCTCGCTGGAGCAGCTCAAGCTCCCGATGGTCCTGCGGGAGTTCGCCCTGAAGCCCCAGGGCCTTTTCATCGTCACCGGGCCCACCGGGCACGGGAAGTCCACCACCCAGGCCGCCATGGTCGACATCATCAACTCCGAGCGGAAATGCCACATCGTCACCATCGAGGATCCCATCGAGTTCCTGCACAAGAACCGCCGCTCCGTCATCGACCAGCGCGAGGTGGGGGAGGACACCCTCTCCTTCGCCGCCGCCCTCAAGCACGTCCTGCGCCAGAACCCCGACGTCATCCTGGTCGGCGAGATGCGGGATCCCGAGACCATGGCCACCGCGCTGACGGCCGCCGAGACGGGGCACCTGGTGCTCGCCACCCTGCACACGAACGACGCCGTCCAGGCCGTGGACCGCATCGTGGACACCTTCCCGTCCCACCAGCAGGGGCAGGTCCGCACGCAGCTGGCCTTCTCCCTGCTGGCCATCCTGGCCCAGCGTCTCCTGCCGCGGGCGGACGGCATGGGGCTCCAGGTGGCCGTCGAGATCCTCGTGAACAGCCCGGCCGTCTCCCACCTGATCCGGGACGGCAAGGCCCACCAGCTCTACTCCGTCCTGGAGACCTCCGGGAAGGACGGGATGGTGACCATGGACCACACCCTCAAGGAGATGGCCCTGGCCGGGACCATCACCTTCGAGGAGGCCAAGAAGCGCATGCGGAATCCGGCCGTCCTGACGAAGTGACGCGCGCCCATCCATGCTGGTAGGCAGCTGGGGGCTGTTCGCGGGGTTGGGGGTTGGGATCCTGCTGGCGCTCGCGGGCTGGCGCTGGCCCTGGATCGTGAGGGACTGGAGGTACCTGCTCCTGTCCTTCGCCGGTCTGCTCTTCAACATCCTCCTGATCGTCCTCGCGCTGATCCGGGCCTCGGCCGATCACCCCACCGAGGACGTCGAAGGGAGGATGGTGATCCTCATCAGCGTGCTGGCGTATGCAGCCATGATGGCCATCCTCTGGGTGCCCATCCTGTCGGAATCCGGCGGGGAGGTCCTGGTCGGCGCCCTGCCCCGCTGGATGATGAGCGACCACAAGCTCAAGGATCCGCTCACCTTCGACAAGGGCGACACCGCGCTCAAGGCCGGGGATCCCGCGAAGGCCCTGGTCCTCTACCGGGCGGAGCTGGCGCGCCATCCCGGGGAGCCCGACACCCACCTGCGCATGGCCGAGGCCCACCGCACCCTGGGGGACGGGGAGGGGGTCTGCACCTGCCTCGCCGAGGCCGCCCGCCTGGCCCTGGATCCGCACCGCCGGGGGCCCATCCTGATCCAGCTTTCCGAACGGAGGGCCCTCGATGGCAAGCGCGAGATGGCCCGTGGTGTCCTGGAGGGCATCCTGTCCGACCCGGCGCTTTCGTCCTACCACGTCGCCGCCCGAAACCGCTTGGCCTCGGTCCGATAGTCATGCTGGGCCTTCTCATCTTCCTGGTCCTGATGGCCTCGGGGATCTGGCTCGCTCGCCTGGCCCGCCACAACGCGTTCGTGGCAACCAACGGGACCTTCCACATGGCGCTGTTCACCGCGTTCCTGATGCTGGGGTTTCTCATGGTCCGCGACCTGGGGGGATGGACCCTCCTCCTGGCCTACCCGATCGGGCACGCCTGGAAGTTCTTCTGGATCGACGTGGTGGCCAACCACCTGGTCGTCACCCTGCCGAGGTCCCTCACGGGCGCCAACCGGCTCAAGGCCCCGCTCACCTTCGACAAGGGCGACGCCGCGCTCAAGGCGGGGGATCCCGCGAGGGCCCTGGCCCTGTACCGCACCGAGCTGGACCGCCATCCGGGGGAGCCGGACATTTATCTGAGGATGGCCGAAGTCCATCGGGTCCTGAAGGACGGGGCTCTGGCGGCGACCTGCCTTTCGGAAGCCTCCCGCCTGGCGGTCGACCCCCATCGCCGCGGCCCCATCCTCCTCCAGCTCGCCGCCCAGAGGGCCGGGAACGGCGAGGCTCCCATCGCCCGCCGGGTCCTGGAGGATCTCCTGGCCGATCCCGCGCTGGCGCCCTACCACGCCGCGGGCCGGACCCGTCTGGCGGCCTTGAAGTCTCCCGCCTAGTCCCCTTACACTGCCGGGCGTGAGCGACGCTCCCCCTGGGGAAAAGGACAAGAAGCCGGTTTCCCGGAAGCCCGGGGCCAAGGTGCTGGCCGTCCTCCTGGCCAAGCAGGCCCAGGCCCTCTCGCCCCTGTGGGCGCCCCTGCTCGGAGGCACCGCCACCTTCGCTGCCCCGACCGTGAGCGAGGTCCCCGCCGGGGGGCTGGCCAAGCTCCTCGCCTTCCCCGCTGCCGCCGTCCCGCTCGCCGTGGGGGGGGGATTCCAGGGCCGCCTGCTCGTCCTCCTGTCCGCGGCGGATGCCGCCGTCCTGGCCGTGGCCGCGGGCCGTCCCGCCCCGGCCGAGGGCTCCGTGGACGCCGAGGGCCTGGGCGCCCTCCTGGCGCTCTTCTGCGCCCAGGCCGCCGCGGTCTTCCACAAGGAGAAGGGGGCTGAGGTCACGGTGGCCGCCGAGGCCGCAAAGCCCCTGGCCGATGCCGAGAAGCTTCCCGAAACCAACGTCGCCGGCGACGGCTGGCTGGCCGACGCCGAGCTCGCCCTGGCCGAGGGGAAATCCGTCCAGGTCCGCCTCCTGGTCCCCCTGGACCTCGGCTCCGCCCTGGCCGACGCGCACAAGCCGCCCGCCGCCGGCCCCGCCGCCGTGAAACCCGCCAAGGGCACCATCCTGGTCGTCGACGACCAGCATTCGCTGAGGACCCTGATCCGCCGCCTGTTGACCAACGAGGGCTACCTGGTGGTCGAGTGCCCCAACGGGGATGAGGCCCTCCAGTATCTTGCCTCGAAGAAGGATAAGCCCACCGCCGTCATCCTGGACGTCATGATGCCCGGCCTGGACGGGCTGGAGGTCTGCCGGCGCCTGCGCACCCTGCCCGCCTGCGACAAGCTTCCCGTCATCATGTGCACCGGCAAGGGCCAGAAGCGGGATGTCATGGAAGCCCTCCAGGCCGGGGCCAACGACTACATCGTCAAGCCCTTCAACCGGGAGATCCTGGTCGCGAAACTCGGAAAGGTGCTGGGGACCGCGACATGAGCGTGGCGGCGGTCCGTCCTTCCCGCCGCCTGGCTGCGCTCGGGGCCTATGCCTTCAGCGCCGTGGACGACAAGGTCGGCGAGCTCAAGGCCCGGGGGGTGAAGGTCATCGATTTCGGGGTGGGGGACCCCACGGTCCCGACCCCGGCCTTCATCCGCAGGGCCCTGGCGAGGGCTGCCGAAGCCCGCGCGACCTCCGGCTACCCGTCCTATGTTGGCTCCCCCGAGTTTCGTAAGGCCGTCTCCGCCTGGGCCCGGCGCCGCCACCACGTCGCCCTGGATCCCGCCACGGAGATCTGCGCCACGATTGGCGCCAAGGAGGCCGTCTTCCACTTCCCGGAGGCCATCCTGGATCCGGGCGACGTCGTCCTGGTGCCCACGCCGGGCTATCCGCCGTACACCCGGGGGACCCAGTTCGCCGAGGGACGCTGCCACTACCTCCCTCTCACCCGGGAGCGGGGCTTCCTCCCCGACCTGAAGCGCATC
>JAHFOU010000010.1 GCA_023261525.1 Planctomycetota bacterium
GGTCCTGAGGATCGAGTGCGCCAACCGGGCCAACCTGACCACCCGGGAGCTCCTGGAGGACTGCCGCCGCCTGGGCGTGAAGAGCCTGGCCTTCGGGTTCGAGTCGGGCTCCCAGAAGGTGCTGGAGCTCCTGAAGACGGACTCCGTGGACGTGGCCCAGAACCGCCGCTCCGTGCAGATGTGCCGGGACATGGGCATCGAGGTCGCCGGCTCCTTCATCCTGGGCACCCCGGGGGAGACCCACGAGGACCTGGAGCTGACGTACGCCTTCGTGGAGGACCACAAGCTGGACGTCTGCAAGATCTTCGTGCTGACCCCGCATCCCGGGACCCCGGTCTGGTTCGAGGCGGAGAAGGCCGGCAAGGTCTCCAAGGACATGGACTGGGGCCTGCTGAGCATCGACTTCAGCCGGAACTGGCGCCAGCACATCCTCCTGAACGAGAACATGACGCGCGAGGAGATCCACGCCTGGTACCTGAGGTTCCAGCGCCTGGCCAAGCGCCACGAGATGCGGAAGCTCCTGGGGAGGGTGGACGGCCGCACGGTGATGAACCGCCTGCGGCATCCCGCGAAGCTCATGAACGACGCCCGGGTCCTGGGCGGGAAAGTGGCGGCGATGCTATGAAGAAGGACAAGGTCATCCTGGTCTACCCGGCGCTCTCCCCCACGGGGCAGGGCCACCGCGGGGCCCCGCTCTCCTCCCTGGCCGTGGGCAGCCACCTGGCCGCGAACGGGTTCAAGGTCAAGCTCGTGGACCTCCGCGTGGACCCGCTCGAGGCCCTGGAGTTCGGCGAGGACGTGGCCTACATGGGCGTCTCGGCCATGACGGGCTACCAGATCCACAGCGCCCTGGAGGTCTGCCGCATCTACCGCGAGAAGGCGCCGGGCATCCCCCTGGTCTGGGGCGGCTGGCACGCCAGCCTCCTGCCCGAGGAGACCATGCGCCATCCCCTGGTGGACATCGTCGTGACGGGCCAGGGTGAGATCACCGCCCTGGAGCTGGCCCAGGCCATCCAGTCGGGCGCCTCCCTGGACTCCGTGGCCGGCATCCTCCACAAGCGCGGGGGGGAGACCGTGAAGACGGCGGAGCGCCCCCTGGCGGGCATGGACCAGATCACGCCCATCAACTACGGACTCATCCGCATGGACGACCACTTCATCCACGACCCCACGACGGGCGTGAAGATGATCTCCTACCTGGCCAGCCGCGGCTGCCCGTACCGCTGCGGGTTCTGCGCCATCACGACCGTCTACAACAAGCGCTTCTTCAACGTGCCCGTCCCCCAGGTCCTCGACGAGCTGGAGGGCCTGGTGAAGCGCTACGGCGTGAACGGGATCTACTTCGAGGACGACAACCTCTTCATCAACAAGCAGCGCACCGAGGACGTGCTCAAGGGGATGGTCGACCGCGGCCTCAAGGTCCGCTGGACCGGCCTGGCCCGGGCCGACCGCATCATCAAGTTCGAGCCGGAGCTGCTCAAGCTCATGCGGGACAGCGGCTGCATCCGCATCCTCATCGGCGCGGAGTCGGGCTCCCAGGAGATGCTGGACCTCATGGACAAGGACGTCGACCTGGAGGAGACCATCCGCTCCGCCCAGATGCTGGACGACTACGGCATCGAGGGGGACCTCTCCTTCATGGTGGGCCTGCCCGACCCCCACGAGTGGAAGGTCACCCTGGACTTCATCATGATGATGCGCAAGCGCCTCAAGCACATGCATATCAAGCTGTTCTTCTACACGCCGTACCCCGGCGGGCGCCTCTACGACATCGCCCAGGAGCGCGGCTTCGTGCCTCCGGACAACCTCGAGGACTGGGCTAAGTTCGAGCTCCACAAGGTGACCACGCCCTGGGTGAGCCGGGAGATGGAGCAGCACGTCAACCTGTTCCGCTTCTACTTCCGCTACGGCTACCCGAACCAGGCCGTGAAGGGCATGAAGGCGGCGCTGGCGAGCCTCTCCCGCTGGCGCCTGGACAACAAGGTCTTCTCCCTGCCCGTCGAGTACAACCTCTACCGGGCCCTGGGCAAGGTCTAGTCAGGCCCGCCGCGTGATCCAGATCGACCGGGTGGCGCCGCTGGCCGGCCGTCCTGTGCCACAGGGATTGTCCATCCTGCACGCGACCCCGCACTACCTGCCGTCCTCGGCAGGCCTGACCACGGTCATCCGGGCTTTGGGCAAGTACGAGACCGCCGCGGGGCACCGGGTCTCGGTGGCCGCCTTCGCCCCCTGGTCCGACGCCTACGGGTTCGACTGGTGGCCCAAGAGCGAGGAGGCCTCGGAAGTGATCGATGGCGTGAGGGTGGAGCGCTTCCGCCAGCGCGAGGTGGGGGCCTCCCGTCTCGTCCGCGCCGGCGCGCGACGGGACCTGGCCCGGAAGCTCTCCGCCCGGATGGAAGGCACCTCCCTGGATGTCATCCATGTGGCCGGCCTCTCGGGCCTGACCTATGCGGCCGCCGCCCTGGCCCGTGCGCGGGGCATCCCCTGGGTCCTGTCCCTGTACGGCGAGGAGTTCGCCGCCTTCGAGGGGGAGCCCAGGAGCCTCTTCGACCGCCTCCGGCGCCGGATCTCCCTGGGCCGCCTGTCCGACCTGCTGGCGGATTGCGCGGGGCTGACGGCCTCGGGGCGGCATCTGGCGGCCCTGGCCCGTCAGCTGGGCCTGGCCTCCGAGGTCCCCTTCCTGCCCAACGGCGTGGACGTCCAGGTCCTGACGCCGCCCTCCGCCGAAGAGAAGGCCGCCCTGCGCCGGAAATGGGACCTGGCCCCCCAGGCCTCCGTGGTCCTCAGCATCCAGGGCCTGGCCGGCCGCAAGGGGAGCCACAACCTCCTCAACGCCTTCGCCCGCCTGAGGGCCCTGAAGCCGGACGCCTTCCTGGTCGTGATCGGCGGGGGGCCCGACCTGGAGCCCCTCAAGGCCCGCGCCGCCGCCGAGGGCCTGGGCGAGGCCGTCAGGTTCCTCGGCTTCCAGTCCCACGAGGTCTGCGTGGACCTGTACCGCGCCGCGGACCTCTACCTCCAGCTTCCCCTGCGCGAGGAGGGGGTCTCCCAGACGGCCCTGGAGGCCCAGGCCGCCGGCATTCCCGTGGTGCTGGGCCGCTGCCCCGCCATGGAGGATTCGGTGAGGCCGGGGGAGACGGGCCTTCTCGTCTCCAGCCTGGACGCGGAGGAGGCGGGCCGGGCCGCGGCCGGCCTGCTGTCCGATCCCGCCCGCGCCCGGCACATGGGCGAGGAGGGGCGCCGCTGGGTCGCAGGGACCTTCTCCTACGAGACCCTCACCCGGCGCTACCTGGAGGTCTTTACCCACGCCGTGCAGGTGCGCCGTGGCTGAGGTCGCCTACTGGGACCGGGCCTTCGCGGAGGGTATCGACCTGGAGACCGAGCTGGCAGAAAACGCCCGCTGGGCCCTGACCCCCGACGTCCTGGCCGTCCTGACGCCCCTCCTGAGCCGTCCGGGCGTGCGCGTCCTGGACGCGGGATGCGGCACCGGAAAGTGGGGCTTCACCCTGGCCGGGCGCTTCCCCCAGGCCCGCATCGTGGGGGTCGATTTCTCGGCCTCCGCCGCGACGGCCGAGGCCAGGCGCCTGGCCTCCCCCGGACGCTGGCCCCATCTCCGCTTCCTGAGGGCCGATGTCCGCCGCCTGCCCTTCCCGGACGCCTCCTTCGACGTCATCCTCAGCCTGGGCGTCCTCGGCCACCTGGAGGAGCCCCGCCCCGCGGTCCAGGAGATGGCCCGGCTCCTGGCGCCCGGAGGCCTCTGCTTTTCCGACGTCGTCAACCGGACCCGGCTCTACCGCTGGCACCGGAGCTGGGATCCGCTCGGGGAATTCGAGCGCAACGACACCCCGGGGGAGCTTTCCCGGCGCTTCGTCGAGGCCGGGCTCGACGCTGTGGAAGCCTATGCCAAGGACCCGGCCTTCATGCTCTTCACCTCCCTCAAGCCCCCGGCGCGCCTGAGGGCCTCCTCTCCCGCCCTGCACCGGGCCTGGTGGCTGGGCGCGGTCGCCCTGAAGCGGGCCCTGGGCCTCCTGCCCGCGGCCGCCGGGCGCTCCGGCGCCGGCTTCTACACGGTGGCCGTCTCCCGCAAGCCGCCGGCCGGCCTCCAGCCCCTTCCGCCGCTCCCCGGCGCGGAGATCCCGGAGCTGGCCGCCGTCATCATCACCAAGAACGAGGAGCGCAACCTCCCGATTTGCCTGGCCGCCCTGAGGGGGCGTGTCGGGGAGATCGTGGTCCTCGACAGCGGCTCCACCGACCGGACCCGCCAGATCGCCGCGGCCGCCGGGGCCCGGGTCGAGGTCCGTCCCTTCGTCGACTTCTCCAGCCAGAAGAACCATGCCGCGGACCTGGCCACCCGGCGCTGGGTCCTGAACCTCGACGCCGACGAGGTCCTGGAGCCGGCGGCCTGGCCCCATCTCCGCCGCCTCTTCCAGGAGGGCAAGACCCGCTCCCACGCCGCCTTCTCCTTCCCGAGGAGGACCACGGACCGCGACGGCCGCTTCCACTACTGGGTGAAGTACTACCCGGCCTTCCAGGACCGCCTCTACGACCGCACCCGCTGCCGCTGGGAGGGGGCCGTGCACGAGCACCTGGAGATCCGCGGGCGGCGCGGCATCGTGCCCCACCACATCCGCCACCGGGAGCACCACCACCGCCTCTCCTCCAAGGAGATCGACGAGAAGCTCTCGCTCTACGGGGCCCTGAGCCGCCAGGGCGCGGACGCCTCCGCGCGGACGCCCCTGGGCCTGCGCCTCTCGCGGCGGGCGGGGCGCCTGGCCCTGGAGCTGGACGCCATGGTCCGGGGGATGCGCCTGCCGCGCCAGGGGCCCGAGGCCGCGGCCTTCCTCCTGCGCTGGACCCTGGTGGCCCTCTGCCCGCCCCTGCGCCGCCTGACGTCCAAGCGGAAGTGGGACGAGCGCATGACCGCCGCCATCCGCGAGGAGGAGAGGCGGGGAGGCACGGCATGAGGATCCTCTACCTGGCCACCGCCCGCATCCCGGGGGAGAGGGCGGGGGCCCTCCAGATCGCCCGGACCTGCTCGGCCCTGGTCGAGTCCGGGGCGGAGGTCCACCTGGTGACCCGCCGCGTGCCTCAGGGGGCGGACCTCTTCGCCTTCTACGGCCTGAAGACCCGCTTCCGGGTGCACCGCCTGCCCACCTTCGAGTCCTCCCGCCTCTTCTCCCTCAGCTACCGCTTCTGGCTGATGCTGACCCTGTTCCGCCTGAGGCTGTCCGTCGGCCCCCTGGGCATCCTCTACACCCGGGAGCCGGGCCTGGTCGCGATGCTGGATCCCTTCCAGGGCGTGTTGGGGGCGAGGATCTTCCTGGAGATCCGGGAGCTCACGGGGGACGAGCTGAAGCCCGGGACTCCGGCGTTCGGGATGCTCACGCGCGCCTTCGCCCGGGCCATCGGCGTCTCAGTCGGGACCCGGCGCCTGCGGAGCGACCTGACGGCCCTCTATGCCCTGGAGGAGGCCAAGGTGGCGGCCATCCCCAACGGCTGCGACGCGGACATGCCCGCGCCCCTGCCCGAGCGGGAGGGCCGGCCCTCCTGCATCGTCTACACCGGCCAGATGTACGATTGGAAGGGCGCGGACCTCCTGGTCGAGGCCTTCGCCCGCCTGGATCCGGCCCTCGGCCTTCGCCTGGTGATGGTGGGGGGGATCCCCGAGGATCTCGACCGCCTCAAGGCACTGGCCTCCCGCCTGGGCGTCCAGGACCGCGTGGAGTTCACGGGCTTCCTGCCCCCGCTGGAGGCCGCGGCCCGCCAGCGGGAGGCGGACCTCCTGGCCATTCCCACCCTGGACACGGAGTCCGGGCGCTACGCGCTGACGGTCAAGGTCTTCGAGTACATGGTGGCCGGCCGCCCCATCGTGGCCACCCGCATCCCGCCGAACGAGGAGGTCCTCACCGACGGGGAGACCGGCATCCTGGCCGATCCCACGCCCGAGGCCTTCGCCGCCGGCCTGGCGCGGGCCGCCCGGGATCCCGCCCTCCTGGTCCGCATGGCCCGCCGGGCCCGCGAGGTGGCCCTGGGGGAGTACAGCTGGAAGCGCCGCGGGGAGAAGACGCTCGCCTTCCTCCGTGTGAGGATCGCGGCATGACGGCCGGGGCCTTCCGCGGGCGCAGGGTCCTGGTCACCGGCGGGGCCGGCTTCCTCGGCTCCTCCATGGCCCACCACCTTTCCGCCGAGGGCGCCCAGGTCACCGTGATCGACGCCATGGTGAAGGACACCGGGGCCAATCCCTTCAACCTGGAGGGCCTGAAGGCCGACATCCACCGCAAGGACCTGAGGGATCGCGAGGCCATAGGCCCGCTCGTGAAGGGTCAGGACTTCGTCTTCCACTTCGCCGGCCAGGTCAGCCACTCGGACAGCATGCGGGACCCCTTCCAGGACCTGGGGGCCAACGCCGAGGCCTCCCTGGCCCTGCTGGAGGCCTGCCGCCGCGGCTGTCCCGAGGCCCGCATCCTCTTCTCCGCCACCCGCCAGCAGTACGGGCGCCCCCGCTACCTCCCGCTGGACGAGGCCCACCCCCAGGAGGCCGTGGACATCAACGGCATCCACAAGCGGGCCGCCGAGGACTACCACCTGCTCTATCACCGCGTGTACGGAATGCGTTGCACGTCCCTGCGCCTGACCAACACCTACGGGCCCCGCCAGCTCCTCGCCCATCCCCGCCAGGGCTTCGTGCCCTGGTTCGTGCGCCTGGCCATGGAGGGCAAGCCCCTCCAACTGTTCGGCGGCGGGGAGCAGCGCCGCGACTTCAGCTACGTGGACGACGTCCTGGAGGCCTTCCTCAGGACGGCCCTGAACGACGCCACCCTCGGCGAGGCCTACAACGTGGGCGGGGAGAGGCCGTACTCCCTCAACGAGTTCGTCCGCGTCCTCTTCGAGGTCGTGGGCGGGGGGACCTCCACCGTCGTGCCCTTCCCGCCGGAGAAGAAGTCCATCGACATCGGCGACGCCTACTGCACGGCGGACAAGCTGGCCCGCGCGGTGGGCTGGGCGCCCAAGGTCCCCCTGAAGGAGGGCCTGGAGCGCACCGTGGCCTTCTACCGCAAGCACCTGGAGCGCTACACATGATCCCCTTCCTGGATTCCGCCCGAGAGGTCCGCTTCCTCAAGCCCCGCCTCTTCCGGGCCCTGGGGCGGGTCCTCAAGCGCTCCCGCTTCATCCTGGACGCCGAGGTCTCGGCCTTCGAAAGAGAATTCGCGGCCTATCTGGGCATTCCCCATGCGGTCGGGGTGGCCAACGGGACCGATGCCCTGGCCCTGGCGCTGAGGGCCACGGGGCTTCAGCCCGGGAGCCTGGTCATCGTGCCGCCCAACTCCGCGGTGCCCACGGCGGCCGCCGTCCTGCTGGCGGGGGGGAGGCCCCTCTTCCTGGACGTCGAGCCGGACCGCCTCACCCTGTCGCCGGACCGTCTGGAGGAATACCTGAGCACCCGGTGCCGGCGGGGCCCCGGCGG
The DNA here is from genome assembly GCA_023261525.1 of Planctomycetota bacterium. Classification (GTDB taxonomy): domain Bacteria; phylum Planctomycetota; class SBBH01; order JAHFOU01; family JAHFOU01; genus JAHFOU01. Next base: position 7,463 of record JAHFOU010000010.1, read on the forward strand.
CATCCTCCGTGACAAGAAGAGCGGCTGGAGGGTCCAGGCCGTGGTTCCCGTCCACCTCTACGGGAGGCCGGCCCGGATGCGCCGCATCCTGGCCATCGCCCGCGCCCATCGCTTGATCGTGGTCGAGGACGCGGCCCAGGCGGTCGGCGCCAGCCTGGACGGGCGCAAGCTCGGGACCTTCGGTGACGCCGCGGCCTTCAGCTTCTACCCCACCAAGAACCTCGGGGCCCTGGGCGACGGGGGGGCGGTGGCCACCCGGAGCGCCACGGTCGCCGCCGCGCTCAAGCGCCTCCGCATGTATGGCTTCGACGGGGGCTATCGCCTCCGGGAGGCCGGGATCAACAGCCGCCTGGACGAGATCCAGGCCGCCCTCCTGAGGGAGAAGCTGCCCCTTCTGAACGGTTGGAACGCCGCGCGCCGCCGCCTGGCCGCCCAGTACCAGCGGGGGATGAAGGGCCTGCCGATCGGCCTGCCCCAGGACCCGGAAGGCAGCTGCCACCACCTCTTCGTCATCCGGGCGAAGCGCCGGGAAGATCTGCGCCGGCGCCTGGCCGCCGAGGGCGTGGGCACCCTGGTCCACTACCCGGTGCCCATCCACCGCCTGAAGCCCTACGCCGATCCCCGCCTGCAGGGCGGAAGCCTGGCCGAGGCTGAGAAGGCCTGCCGCGAGGTGATCTCCCTGCCGCTCAACCCCTTCGTGACCGCGGGGGAGCGGGACGCCGTGGTCCGGGCCCTGAGGCGCTGCCTGCCCGGATGAAGTTCCTCCGCGACAAGGCGGCCGAGCTCCTGGGCTCGCGCTTCGCCAAGAACTCCGTCTGGATGATCGTGCCGACCCTGGCCAGCATGGTCTCGGACTTCCTGTTCTGGCGCCTGGCCGGCTCCGAGATCCTGGGCGTGGTGTCCCTGGTCAAGCGGGCCGTGGAGTTCGTCGGGAGCTTCGACCTGATGCTGGACGAGGCCCTCACCCGGGCCCTGATCCAGTACCGGGCCCCGGCGGACCGGGGCAAGGGCCTCTGGGTCATCCGCACCTGCTACGGCATCGACGCCGCCATCGGGGGGGTGGTCTTCCTCGTGGTCTGGTGCTGGGTGGCGCCCGGGGCGGCCCTGCTCTACCGGGACTTCCTGGGCAGCGCCCACGGCGTCGACGCGGCCGAGTTCACCCTGCTGATCCGGATCTACGCGGTCTCCATGCTGACGGGCACCGTCTCGTCCTCCAGCATGGGGGTGCTCCAGGCCTTCGAGCGCTTCCAGCGCATCGGGAGCCTGTACGCGCTCGAGACCGCCGCCACCCTCTTCCCCCTCCTGGCCTGGGTGGCCGGGTGGGGGATCCGCGGCGTGATGGTCGGGCTCCTGGCCCAGGCCCTGCTCATGCACGGGTCCATGCTGGTCATGGCCTGGCGCCTGATCCGGGAGGAGTACCGGGGCGTGAGGCCCGAGCCCCTGGCGGGGGAGGAGAGGCGCAGGCTCTTCCGCTTCTCCTTCACGGTCACCGCGTCCACCCTGCCCAAGGCCATGCTCAGGACCCTGGACGTGGCCATCCTCGGGAAATACGCCACGGCCGCCCAGGTGGGGTGCTACCAGGGCGCGAAGGGCTATGCCAGCAAGCTGGGCTTCTTCGCCGGCCCCATCGGGTCGGTGCTCTTCCCCCGCCTGACCAAGCACGCGGCGGAGGGGGACTGGAAGCGCTTCCGCTCCGACGTCTGGCGCCTGACGGGCTGGATGGCGGCGGTGAGCCTGCCCCTGATGGGGCTGATGGTGCTGGTGTTCCCGCCCCTGATGACCTACGTGGTGCACGTGGACTGGCGGCCCGTCCTGCCGGCCATGCTGTGGATCCTGGGGGCCTCCCTCCTGACCAACCTGACCTGCTTCCTCCGCCCGGCCATCCTGGCCATCGGGAGGCCGGGGATCTCGGTCTGGACGAACTGCGTGATGCTGGCGGTGCTCTTCGTCTCGGCGACGCTGCTGGCGGAGCGCTCCCAGGACCTGGGCGTGGCCCAGGCCTGGTTCCTGTCCAACGTGGTGGTAGTGGGGATGGGGCTGGGGCTGCTGGCCAGGGCGGCCCGGGAAAGCCGTTGACGCAAAACATGACGTTTCTATAATCTCTTTCTACAGCGAATCTTAGGGAGATTGACCACGTGAAAGTCCTGCTCATCTGGCCCCCGTACCAGCGCCTCATGGGCTACTCCTTCGTCTACTACCCCGTCGGCATCTCCTACATCTCCGGCACCCTGCGCAAGGCCGGCCACGAGTCCTTCGTCTACAACATGAACGTGCCCGCGCCGGGCGAGCCCGAGCTCCCGCGGGAGGGCTCCCGCCAGCGTTTCGTCGCCCTGCTCGACGACGACGCCTGCCCGGTCTGGCAGGAGTTGAGACAGGTCCTGCGGGAGCAGAAGCCCGACATGGTCGGGATCTCCACCATGACCATCTTCGCCGCCTCCGCGCGGCGCATCTCTCGCATCGTCAAGCAGGAGTGCCCCGACGCCTGGGTGGTCTGGGGCGGGCCGCACCCGACCTCCTGCGACGAGGAGGTCCTGCGGGGCGACAGCGTCGAGTTCTGCGCCCGCCGCGAGGGCGAGGAGACGATGCTGGAGCTGGTCAACGCCCTGGCGGGGGGGCTGCGCGGGGACTTCTCGTCCATCCCCGGTCTCTCGTGGCGCAGCCCCGAGGGGAAGTGCGTGCACAACCCGGACCGGACCCTGATCAAGAGCCTGGACGAGATGCCCCATCCGGACAAGGACAACGTGGTCCTCCGCGAGTACTACCAGACGAGCCACTTCAACAACGTCTTCACGGCGCGGGGATGCCCCTTCAAGTGCAACTTCTGCGCCCAGGACAAGGTCTGGACCCGGGTGATCCGGTACCGCTCCCTGGCCAGCATCAAGGACGAGATCGACACCCTGGTCGACCGCTACGGCTTCACCCAGATCAACTTCATGGACGACACCTTCACGGCGGACAAGAAGCGGACCCGCGAGATCTCCCAGTACATGAAGTCGAAGAAGCTGACCTGGAACAACTACACCCGCGCCGACTGCCTGACCGAGGACCTGGTCAAGGAGATGGCCGACTGCGGCTGCACCGAGATCGGCCTCGGCCTGGAGTCCGCCTCGGAGGGCATGCTCAAGCACCTGGTCAAGGACGAGTCGGTGGAGGAGATCGAGCGCGCCATGCGCTGGTGCCAGGATGCGGGCATGGTCCTGCACATGTTCGTCATGACGGCCATCCCCGACGAGACCCAGGAGGACTTCGACAAGACCCTGGCCTTCATGAAGCGCTTCAAGAACGTGGACTGGAGCTTCGGGCTCTTCGGCCCCTTGCCCGACACCGGCCTGTACGACATCGCGGTGGACCGGGGCCTGGCCCCCGTCGACGTGAACTGGGAGGCCATCTCCCGCTCGGAGGAGGGCTTCGAGCTCCGCCGCACCAAGCACTTCGACCAGGAAGGCATCCAGCGCAACCTGAACCGCCTGATCCGCTACAAGAAGTGGGACGACTTCAACCGCCTGCCTTTAAGCGGGAAGCTGGCCAAGATCCAGAAGCGCTTCTTCCGGTTCAAGTCCGGGGTCCAGACCTAGGCTTGCGTCTCCGTCTGGTCGGCTCCTCCACCCTCGATCCCCTCGCCCAGGCGATCCGCCGCGCCGCGCCGGCCTGCCAGGTCTCCCTGGCGCCCTACGCCCAGTTCCGCCAGGCCCTGCTGGGGCCCTCCGAGCCGGGCATCGTCGACGTCCTGGTCACCGACCTCGACGCCTGGATCCCGGACGGGGCCCACGGCCTGATGGCGCTCTCCCCGGCGGACCGCGTCCGGGTCCGCGAGGAGATGGCGCGGGACGTGGGGGCCTTTGCCGCCGGAGGCCGGCACCTGGTGGTGGCCACCCTGCCCGCGCCCGTCCGGCCGGTGCTGGGCTACGCGGACTGGCAGGCCCCCGAGGGGGAGAGCGCCTGGATCCATGCGGCCAACGCCGCGCTCGCGGAGGCCCTGAGGGCCCATCCTTCCACGAGGCTGTGGGACCTCGGCGGCCTGCGCGCGGCCTTCGGGCTGGCCGCCTCCGAGGATCCCCGCCTGCTGTTTTTGGGCGACATCCGGATGTCCCCGGACTTCGCCGCCGCCGCCGCCGCCGACCTCCTGCGCCTCGTCGGGACCCTGGAGGTCCCGCCCTGCAAGGTGCTGGCCCTGGACCTGGACGGCACCCTCTGGGGGGGGCTGGCCGGAGAAGAGGGCCTGGGCGTGGCGGTGGGGCCCGAGTCCCCGCTGGGCAAGGCCTTCCAGGCCTTCCAGCGCCAGGTCCTCTCCCTCAAGCGCCGCGGCGTCCTCCTGGTCGCCGTCAGCAAGAACGACGAGGCCGCCGCGCTGGAGATCCTGGACCGCCACCCCGGCATGCTCCTGAGGCGCTCCGACCTGGCCGCCTGGCGCATCAACTGGGAGGACAAGGCCTCCAACCTCAAGGCCCTGGCCGCCGAGCTGAACCTGGGCCTGGACAGCTTCGCCTTCTGGGACGACCAGCCCTTCGAGCGGGAGTGGGTGCGTCAGGCCTGCCCCGGGGTGAAGGTCGCCGAGGTCCCGGCCGATCCCGCCCGCTACGCCTCCGCCCTGGCCGCCTGGTCGGCCTTCGACGCCTCGGCCCTCACCGAGGAGGACCGCCTGCGCGGGGGCCAGTACGCGGCCGAGCGCTCCCGGCGGGAACTCCAGGCCTCCAGCGGTACGTTGGAAGACTATCTGGCCTCCCTCCAGACCCGGGTGAGGATCTTCCGCCCGGAGGCGGGCGACCTGGCCCGCCTGGTCCAGCTCTTCCAGCGCACCAACCAGTTCAACCTGACCACGCGGCGGAGGGACGAGGCGGAGCTCAAGCCCCTGCTCTCCTCCCGGGATGCCCGGGTCCTGGCCATGCGCCTGACGGACCGCTTCGGGGACCAGGGCCTGGTGGGGGTGGCCATGCTGGAGCGCCGGGAGGGCGCCTGGCAGGTCAGCGACTTCCTGATGTCCTGCCGGGTCCTGGGGCGTCAGGCCGAGACGGCCCTTCTTCTCGCCTGCCTGAAAGAGATCGGGGAGGGGAAGGTCCTGGCCATCCGTGTGCCGACCGCCAAGAACGGATTGACGGCGGACTTCTATCCCTCCTGCGGATTCGTGCTGGAATCCGCCGCGGCGGAGGCTCAGACTTTCCGCCTCCAGGCCGGGAAGGCCCCGGCCTGGCCCGCGTGGATCGTCCGGGAGGAGGGCGCTGCCCATGGATCCTAGGCTGGTGACTGCCCTTGCGGAGACCTTCGGCGCGGATCCGGCCTCGGTCTCGGAGGCCACGTCCCCCAAGACCCTGGCCACCTGGGATTCCCTGGGCCACCTGAACCTCGTGGCCGCCCTGGAGAAGGCCTTCGCCGTCTCCTTCACGATGGAGGAGACCCTGGCCATGGAGGACGCGGGGGCCATCCAGCGCATCCTGGCCGCCAAGCGGCCATGAGCCCGGCCCTGGTCCCCGCCCGCCCGGAGGACGCCGGGCGCCTGGCGGCCTTCTTCACGCATTTCCCGCCCATCTTCGTGACGCCCTGGGGCTCGCCCGAGCAGTCCTGGAGGCTTGAAAATCCCGCCAATGCGGACCATGCCCCCAAGGCCTGGATCTTCGAGCCCGCGGCCGGCGAGGTGGCCGGCTTCCTGGACAGCGCCCCCGCGAAGCTGGAAGCCGGCGGGCGGACCCTGGACGCCTCCTGGGTGACGTCCCTCCTGGTCCGCCCGGACTTCCAGGCCCGGGGCCTTCCGCCCTGGCTGGTGAAGGCCTGGGCGGCCTCGACGGATCTTTGCCTGGCCTTCGGGACGACGAACGACTCGCGGGCCCTCTTCGAGCACCTGGGCTGGAAGAACCTGGGCACCGTGACCTACTACCGCCGCCTCCTCGACCCTGGGCCCTTCGTGGCCGACCGCTGGCGGAACCGGGCCGGACGCCTGGCCTCGGCGGCGCTCCGTCCTGCGGCCTGGATGCTGGAGCCCGCGCCGGTGCGGGAGGGGGAGCGCCTGCTCGGCTGGGAGCTGTTGGAGGAGCTGGACGCCTTCTGGGGCCGGGTGGGGGGTGGGCTGGGCGTGGCCGTCCGGCGGGACCGCGCCTACGTGGCCTGGCGGTACCGGGACCGTCCCGAGGGGAACTACGAACTGCTGGGCCTCAAGGTCGGCGGGCGCCTGGAAGGCGTGGCCGTCCTGAGGCACCGCGTCAAGCGGGGCAAGGTCATGGGCCTCCTGGTGGACCTCTGGGGCTCCCGGGCCCACCTGCCCCTGCTGGTGGCCCATGCGGTGCGCCGCTTCTCGGAGCGGAAGGCCCATGTGGTCCACGTCTTCACCGGGCACGCGGAGCTGGACCGGGTGCTCAAGGCCTCCGGCTTCCGGGCCAAGCCCACCTCGCTGTACGTGATGTACTACGGCCGCCCCGGCCTGGAGCTCCCGCCGGACCTCCAGGACCTCCGCCGCTGGTGGGTGCTCCAGGGGGATGCGGATCAGGACCGCCTCCATCTGCCTGGAATCCCGTCCGCCGGGTCCCCATAATGCCTCCCGTGAGCCCCGCCGCCGCCCTCGTGACCGGAGCCAGCCGCGGCATCGGCGCGGCCGTGGCCGAGGCCCTGGCCGCCGAGGGCTTTCCCGTCCTCGTCCACTACCACACCCAGAAGGACAAGGCCGAGGCGGTGGCCGAACGCATCCGCGCCGCCGGCGGGAAGGCGGCGACGGGGGAGGCGGACCTGTCCACCCCGGAGGGCCCGGCCCGCCTGATGGCGGCCTGCCGCGAAGCCCTGGGGCCTGTCGGCGTGCTGGTGAACGGCGCGGCCGCTCCGCTGGCGCCCAAGCCCCTAGCCGCGCTGGGCTGGGAGGCCTTCCAGAAGCCCCTGGACGTCTTTCTGAGGTCGGCCTGGCTCCTGGCCTCGGACGCCCACGCCGACATGGCCAAGGCGAAGTGGGGCCGCATCGTCCAGATCGGCACGGCCTCCCTCTGGGACGCGCCCCCGCCCGGCTTCGGGCCCTACGTGACGGCCAAGATGGCCCTCCTGGGCCTGACGCGCTCCATGGCGGCGGAGTGGGGGCCCGAGGGCATCACGGCCAACGTGGTCTCGCCATCCCTGGTGGCCACGGACCTGACGGCCTATATCCCCGCGGCCTTCAAGCAGGCGGCGGCCCAGCAGACCCCGCGCCGGCGCCTGGCCGAGCCCAAGGACGTGGCGGCCGTGGTGCGCATGCTCTGCTCCCCGGCGGGGGACTTCGTCACGGGGGCCCACCTTCCCGTGACCGGCGGCTGGAGGATGCCGTGAGGGAGGCGGCCAGCCTCTCCTTCGCCGAGCTCCGCGAGGGCCAGTCCGCCGTCCTCGAGCGCAGGGTCGATGCCGGGGACGTGGAGGCCTTCGCGAAGCTGAGCGGGGACTACAGCCCCCTCCACGTGGACGAGGCCTTTGCGAAGACCACCCGCTTCGGTTGCCGCGTGGCCCATGGCATGGTCCTGGGCTCCTTCGTCTCCACCCTGGTGGGGATGGACCTGCCGGGGCGCCACGCCGTCCTCGTCTCGGTCTCCCTGGAGTTCCGCAAGCCGGTCTTCCTGGGCGACACGGTCCGCGTCGAGGCCACCGTGGCCCGCAAGGTGGAGGTTTCCCGGATGATCGAGCTGGCGGTGACGGCCTCCAACCAGCGGGGCGAGGCCGTGGCCTCCGGGTCCGCCAAGGTCCTGGTGACCGCGTGAGGAAGCTGAGCCTGATTGAAGTCTCCGGGGCCGAGATCACCGCGGGGGACCGCCGGGCGGTGGACGCCGTCCTGCGCTCGGGGCGCCTGGCCATGGGCCCGGCCACGCTGTCCTTCGAGAAGGCCTGCGCCCGGGCCGCCGGCGTGAAGCACGGCATCGCCGTCTCCAGCGGGACGGCCGGCCTCCACGCCCTGGTCCAGGCCTTCGGGATCGGCCACGGCGACGAGGTGGTCACCACCCCGTACAGCTTCGTGGCCTCGTCCAACTGCGTCCTCTTCGAGCACGCCGCCCTGCGCTTCGTGGACATCGATCCGGTGACCTGGAACCTCGACGCCCGGGCCGTAGCCGCCGCGGTCACCCGCAAGACCCGGGCCCTCCTGCCGGTGCATGTTTTCGGCCTGCCCTACGACCACGCGGGGATCTCCCGCATCGCGCGCAAGCACGGCCTGCCCGTGATCGAGGACGCCTGCGAGGCCCTGGGGGCCTCCTGGCAGGGCCGGCCGGCCGGAAGCCTGGGCGACGCCGCGGTCTTCGCCTTCTATCCCAACAAGCAGATCACGACGGGGGAGGGCGGGATGATCGTCACCCGCCACGCCCCGGTGGCCACCTTCTGCCGGAGCGTCATCAACCAGGGGCGGGGGAACACGGGCTTCCTCCACCACGTCCGCCTCGGGGCGAACTACCGCCTGGACGAGATGTCCTCGGCCCTGGGGGCCTCCCAGATGGGCAGGCTGGGATCCATCCTCCGCCGCCGCGAGAAGGTGGCAACGCGCTACGCCGGACTCCTGGGGAGGATCCCGGGCGTGGAGCTTCCCGTCGAGATCCCGGGTCTGACGCGGTCCTGGTTCGTCTACGTGATCCGCCTGGACCCGCGTTTCGACCGCGACGCGGTGGTGCGCGCCATGGAGCGCCAGGGCGTCCAGACCAGGCCCTATTTCCCGCCCATCCACCTTCAGCCCTTCTACCGGGAGGCCTTCGGGTTCAGGAAGGGGATGTTCCCGGTGGCCGAAGCCGTGGGGCGTTCGACGATGGCCCTGCCCTTCCACACCCTCCTAACGGAGGCCGCCCAGGCCCGGGTCGCGGGGGCCCTGCGCAGGGTCCTGGCCTCTTGCTGACGCCGGGGGAGTACCGGGGCAAGGTCGTCCTCGTCACGGGAGCCTCGGGCTTCCTCGGCCGGCCCCTGGCCGAGGCCCTGGCGGCCGCCGGGGCCGAGGTGCATGCCCTGAGCCGGAAGCCTCCCCGGGAGGAAACGGCGGGAATCCAGTGGCATCCTGCGGACCTGGCCCGGTCCGGATGGGCGGACTCCCTCCCGTCCAAGCCCTGGACTCATCTCTTCCACCTGGCCAACCCCAGCGTCCTGGACCTGGAGGCCCCGCTGGAGGACTACCTTCGCATCGACGTCGCCGCCACCGAGGCCCTGGTCGCCCTCTCCCAGAGCCGGGGGGCCCACCTGGTGGTCACGGGCTCCGGCTCGGTCTACGCGCCCTCGGAGCGGCCCCACCGAGAGGGGGATCCTCTTTCCTCACCGACCGCGTACACGAAAGGCAAGCTGGCCTGCGAGCGCCTGCTGGCCGCCGAGGCGGCCCGCGCCCCCTTCCCCTGGACCCTGGTCCGCCTCTTCGGCGTGTACGGGCCGCGGGAGGCACCGGGACGCCTGATGCCCACCGTGATCCGGGCCCTCGGCCGGGGGGAGACGGCCCGGCTCAGCGCGGGGACCCAGGTCCGGGACCTCCTGTTCCTGGAGGATGCCGTCTCCGCCTTTCTCGCGCTGGGCGCGCTTCCCGCGAACCCGGAAGGCAGGACCCTCAACGTGGGCTCGGGCCAGGGGCGTTCGGTCCGCGAGATGGCCGAGAGCGTCGCCGCACGCATGGGGGGGCCTGGGCGCCTGGCCTTCGGGGCCCCGTCCTCGCGTCCCCACGACTGCCCCCGCTGGGTGGCCGACATCGGCCGGGTCCGCCAGGCCACGTCCTGGAGCCCCCGGGTCTCCTGGGAGGAGGGTTTGGACCGGACGATCCGCTGGTGGCGGGAGAGGGATGGGGCGTGAGCGCCGAGCCTGTGGCCCTGTCGGTGGTCCTGCCCTGCTACAACGAGGCCGCAAGCCTTCCGGAGAGCATCCCGCCCCTGCTGAGGGCGCTGGAGGCCGAGGCCTTCTCCTTCGAGGTCATCCTGGTGGACAACGGTTCCACGGACGCGACCGGGGAGGCCATCGCCCGCCTGGCCGCCGCCCATCCCCGCCTCCGCCCGGCGAAGGTCGACGTCAACCGCGGCTATGGCGGCGGGGTCCTGGCCGGCCTGGCCTGCACGGACGGGGTCCATCTCGCCTTCCTGGGGGCCGACGGCCAGGTGGCGCCTGCCCAAGTTGTGGAGGTCCTCCGCCGGGGGGTGGCCTCTCCTCCCGGAACCCTGGTCAAGGCCCTGAGGCGGAGCCGGGGGGACGGTCCGTTGCGCTGGGGAATCTCCAAGGCCTACAATCTTCTGGCCCGCATGCTACTGGCCGCCCGGTCCGGGGACCTGAACGCCACGCCCAAGGTCCTGCACCGGGAGGACCTTCCCCGCCTCGGCCTCACGTCGATGGACTGGTTCCTGGACGCCGAGTGCATGCTGAGGGCCGCGGAGGAGGGCTTCGCCCTGGTGGAGGTGCCGGTGGACTTCCTGCCCCGCCGGGGGGGGCGCTCCCACGTGAGGATGTCCGCCGTCGCCGAGTTCCTGGGCAACCTCTGGCGCTTCCGCGCCTGGCGTCGCCGGGACTGAGCCGGTGGAAGAGGCTACCCACCGCGAGTATGCCGAGCAGGAGGCGGGCCACTGGTGGTTCGTCGCGCGACGCCGCATCCTGACCGAACTCCTGGGGCCGCCTTCGCCTCCCGGGCTCAGGATCCTGGACATCGGGGCCGGGCCGGGGGCGGAGTGGCTCTCCCCCTGGGGCACCCTGGTCTCGACGGACCGGCGGGTGGAGGCCCTGGCCCCGAAGGCCCGGGGGGTCTGCGCGGACGCCCGTCAGCTTCCCGTGAAGACCGGGAGCGTGGACCGGGTCTGCGCCTTCGACGTCCTGGAACACCTGGACGACGACCGTGCGGGTCTCCTGGAGATGAAACGGGTCTGCCGTCCGGGTGGACGGATCTGGGTCACGGTGCCCGCCCTGCCCTGGCTTTGGAGCGAGCATGACCGCGTCAACCAGCACCGCCGGCGCTACCTTGCCTCCTCGCTCTCGGCCCTGGCGGAGGCCGGGGGATGCCGGGTGCTGAGGATGACCTACTTCAACGCCCTCATCCTTCCGCCTGCCGCTGCCTGGCGCCTGCTTCCCCGGTCTCGCCAGGCCGGATCCGACCTGGGCTACAGCGGAGGGGGATGCGGAGGGAGCCTGCTGGCCGGCCTGGCTTCCTTGGAGCGCTTCCCCCTGCGCGTCTGCAATCTGCCGCTGGGCCTCTCCCTCTTCGCCGCCCTGGAGCCCCGGTGAGGGAGCGCCTTTTCCTTCTCGTCCTGCTGATGGT